>NZ_JBYCKN010000021.1:0-5414 GCF_057473405.1 Sulfobacillus sp. TH-112 | reverse complement strand
TTTGAACGATGAGCGCATTGTCGACATCAAACGTCACGGACGAGTGGCGCAGGTGACGATTGCGGGTCCGATAGATCCGATTGTCAATGTATTCGAAGCAGCCGGTGCGGTCTTAGTCGAACCAATAGAGATGGATCTGAGGGACATCTTTCAGTCACTCTTGGAGAAGGAGGGGTATCGTCGTGAGTCGATTCAATGGCATGCAAACTAACGACACGGTATTGGGCGTGCCGTTGGCTCTATGGTATCGCGAGTGGCGGGCACATCGAGGCCAATATGTTGCGGCCGCAATGCTATTGGTTATCCCGTGGTTTATCAAGGTGGCCCAGGCGTTCAACCCTCGGACAGCCTATACGCATCTCTACGTGACAGGAGTTTTGCACGGGTTGGATTCACGTAACGGAGAAATTACCTGGGACTTCGTCATTGCGGCGCTACTCGGGGCTTCACTAATGTGGTCGGATCGCTGGCGCGGAACATTAGGACACATATTGGAAGGACCCGTCTCCCGTCAAGCTCTCATTCGTGCGAAAGTAGGGATGTTAGGGCTGGTAATGGTGGTCGGTGCGATTGTGGAGTGGGCGATTCTCGGATGGGCAGCTATCACCATTCACTATGGGGCGTTCTCGGGCGTATCGACTCACGTACTCTATCAGGCACTCATTGAACTCGCTCTTTCCGTTACCGCACTCGGTTTTGGTACCGCTATGGGAAGCCTCATCTTTGTATTGATGGCGAGCTTTGGCCTTTATGCATTGCCAACGGCCATCGCCTCACTCGCAGCCTCTCTCGCCTATCCCTCACCGTCAGCGCCGCCGATTCCGTGGCTTATGGCAATTTATCGGGTGGCCTATGAAAGTCCACCGTTCTCCGCAACCTTTCCCAACGGGTGGGGCCTCATGATGGCCTCTCTGGGGTTAGTGATATGGATGATTGTGTGGTCCCGATTAGTGAACATTTGGTGGCCACGGGTATCATGGGAGCGCCTGGAAGAGCCTTTGTATTTTCCGTTCTTATGGAACTTCTTTTATGCAGGATTGGCTTTCGTATCAGGATTTGTAGCGGTTTGGGTGTTGCAAAGTGGACGCCCGGCTCAACCGCAGTGGCTCATCTATACCGTCTGGGGAGTATCAGGCTTTATTGAATGGTTTTTCTGGCGGTGGTTGGTTTCGTGGATTGGTCGGGGCTCGATTGCGTGGGGGCCGGGCGTTGCGCAGAGGAAATAGGCGGATGGGATGGAGGTAATGATTGAGAGCCCGCCAAACGGCGATTCGTGGGGCTCTCTATTATTCCATAGTGAGGTAGTAGCTGTGGCCGTATGGTGTGCGCGGCCACAGCTTATCATGTGGGGAATTCCACTCAGCCGTCGTAAAGTAGGGTCTATATTCCTGCAGTAACGGAAAAGTGCTGATATTGTCATGGCTGACACGGATTCAATAACATCATGCGGGCAGAGACACAATTAAAAAATCTAGTCGTCGAGCTATAGGCAATCCAGAAAGGTCACCTTGGTAGCTAGTAAGTGGCTAATGGTAGTTTGGCTAATGCGCGAAATGTTACCGAGGGCAACCACTCCACCGTATCTTGAAGGCGTTCAATGGAGGCATAGTGCTCTAGCAGTTGTCGTACCGCGATAGTCGCCTCTTGTCGTGCTAGAGGGGCTCCTAAACAGTAGTGAATTCCTTGACCAAACGCTAGATGGCGGTTCCCTAATCGATGGATATCGAAGTTCTGTGGTTCTTGAAAGACCGCTGGATCTCGATTGGCGGCAATAATCCAACCAGCCACTACATCTCCGTGTTTTAGCAGATGGCCTTTATATGATAGGTCTTCTCTCACCAAGCGAGTCGACACCATGACGGGACTTTCAAATCGTAAGACTTCCTCAATGGCTTCGGGGATCATCGACGGGTTATCTCGCAGGTGTTGAGCCTGATCGGGATATTCTGTCAATAGGTAGATCGCATTAGCGATAAGGTTTCTCGTTGTTTCATGACCGGCGATTAAAAGTAAAATACCCATGTCGAGTAACTCTTCTTCGCTTAACTGTTCACCATTCTCGGTGACTTGAATGAGTTGACTCATCAAGTCCTCCCTGGGGCGGAGTTTACGCTCTCTCACGATGTCGCGAAAATAATGACGAAACTCAACGACCATTTGATTAGCTTCCACAAATGTCTCAAGACTGGTGTTCATATCCAGTGTCCGAGCAAAAATTTGTGACCACGTCTTTATTTTTTCGCGGTCCGCTGGGGGCACTCCTAGAAGTTCTGCGATGACCATAACCGGCAATGGGAACGCCAACGCCGAAATGATGTCGGTATTGGGGTCGTGATCCCACGATGACAGTAGGTGGGAGGTGAGATGCTCAATTTGAGGGTTGAGGTGTTCTATCATACGCGGAGTAAACGACTTATTGACCAACGAACGCATACGGGTGTGATCCGGAGGATCGCGAAAGAGCATCATGTTATGTTGCGCACTCACATAATCCTTCACGGCCTCGGGTAAAGGAGCTGTGATAACGTCTTCCTCACGCGCCAATTCGTTCACAAATCGAGCATCGCGAAACATGGTTAGAACATCCTCATGGTTGAAGAAGTGCCAACGGGTAAATTGGCGTTCGGTCATCGTCGCCGTGACGTGTTCTGGGAAGATCGGGGCTCTGTGGCGGAAGTCTTCCAAGATAGATTGCGGATTTTGATGAAATTCAGGACTATGAAAATTCAGTTCAGTCTCCATGAGCGTTCACCTCTAAGGACAGGCTTCGTGACATCGTCGGCTTTTTCCTGCGGCTTTCCGCCCAAAAATACATGATCTTTTTCGTCTACGCGCATGCCCATACGTTTGGACGAGTCATCGCTGGGAAGGGGGCACTAAACGAGACCATTGTCTGCCGGATAGCACATTGCGGCTAATTTAAAGGGTTAGCACCGGCATACGGCCGATGAAACCATTAAGGTTTCAATAGTCTCAATAGCGCGGGTTGCTGTCGCTTGTTTTCATAGAGGCGAGCATCTGCAGCTTGATAGCAGGTGTCCCACGAATTGCCATCGATGTCCCAGACTGCACCGCCAATACTTGCGGTATATCCGGGGGAGTCGTTTCGGATTGCCTCGTTCAAACGATCGACGAGAGGCTGATGAGAGGAGTCACTGGATGACGAGAGCACTACAAATTCGTCTCCGCCAATGCGGGCAATGACGTCTTCAGCCCTTGTTTGAGCCTCGAGAATACGGGCGACATCCCGCAACGCTTGATCACCCGCAGGATGACCAAAGTGGTCATTGATTTGCTTTAAGTGATCCAGGTCTAATACCACCACTATGGGGTGTTTTCCGTGATGCTGACACTGCTTCACATGATCGGCAATCCGTGATTCAAGGCCTCGACGATTGAATACACCGGTCAGGAGGTCCTGTTGACTGGCCTCCTCTGCAATCTTTGCGAGAAGAATGAGATCGAGAGCTAACGACACTTGTGCGGCACACGCGTCTAGAATGGCTGAGCGCGTATCTTTTGACGGATAGGGAGGGGCCGTCGTGCGAACAGCTACAAGCGCGCCGATTCGCTGTTCACGAGACACCAATGACCAGAGGCCCACTTCCTTGACTCCGAGTGGATCCCACTGGCGCTGCAGAGTTTGAAAGGTGTCATCCAGCTTGACCCACTTTTCCTCCAGTTTTCCTACTTGACGATAGTTTCCGGTGTTTTCTTGCACCAACGTTTGGAGATGAGCGTGTTGATTCTCAAATATCCCCCAGGGTGCATAGACGGTGGGACTTTGAGATGTCACACCCTTATCAAATACGCGTTTTCGATAGATAAAAAATCCGGCATCGACGCCACCGAGTTCCTTAAGGTCGAGCGCAGCCTGTTCAAACAACTCTAGGCCACGATTCACACGAGACCATTCCCTTGATCGGTGAAGAAAGCGCCGAAGATCCTGAGAATTTACCACAACAAATCACCCTCTTTGTTATGGGACATATTCGATGCTCGTCAACATTTTCCTCTATATAAACCACAGATTTCCCTACCGATCGCCCAGAGCACGGAGCATAAACGAGAGCCGGTATTAAGCCTGATACAATGGTCTTGTAGCCACAGAGAGGCCATAAAAGCCTCGTGGCAGAACGGGCCTCCAATCTATTTTAGATCCAGTCGGTGGCAGATTTTTCGCGGTTAGATATCTAAAGGAGGTGTGCGATGAGTTGGTTTTTTTCTGAGCGGGTGTCACAAGCAGATTTAGCGCGGCAGTTCATGGAGCTAATGCATGACTCGACCATCTTGCGTATTCCGGGAGCGCACGATGCGCTGTCTGCTCTAATGGCCAAACGGGCAGGGTTTTCTTGTTTATACCTTTCCGGAGCGGCGTATACGGCCAGTTTAGGTCTTCCCGACATTGGCCTTATCACGTCGACAGAGGTGGCCCATCGGGCTCGTGATATTGTGCGAGCCGCGTCATTACCGTTACTGGTTGATGTGGATACGGGATTCGGCGGACCTCTCATGGCCGCGCGGATGGCACTTGAAATGGTCGAGGTGGGGGTCGCGGCTATCCAAATAGAAGATCAAAAGATGCCCAAACGTTGTGGCCATCTGGACGGCAAGTCGCTAATCGACGCGCTGGAGATGGAAGAAAAAATCGCGGCGATTAAGGCGATTGCACCATCGCTGGTGGTGGTCGCTCGCACTGATGCCTATGCGCTTGAGGGACTGGATGGAGCTCTGCAACGGGCTGAGCGATATGTCAGAGCGGGCGCCGATGCAATTTTTCCGGAAGCCTTAGATTCTCGCGAGAGGTTTTGCGAATTTGCTCAGGCGATCGCGGCTCCGCTCTTGGCGAATATGACCGAATTCGGCAAAACCTCCTATTATACGGCGCAAGAATTTGAGGAAATGGGCTACGCAATGGTGATTTTTCCAGCGTCCTCGATGCGGATGGCCGCCCAGGCCTATGAGACACTTTATGGAGAATTGATGAAATCAGGGACGCAGGTCGGACTACTGGAGGACATGTTGAGCCGTGACGAACTGTATGAGGTGATAAAATACGAACGATATGCGGCCTTTGACCCACATGAGGGCGAAGAATAGGGCTTCGATGATGGCTATTCACGGGCACTTGGGCTGTCCCAAGTGCCCGTGATTTAGCATTGGTGAAAGTTTAAGAATGATGAGCTCCTTTTGAGAGGTGGCGCATAGGATTTAGCAACAGGGGTCACAGGGGGAGAGCGCGATGTATACACCAGATGAGGTTCACTGTGGGGACGTGATTTTAGTGGTGCCGAAGATACACCAAGCGCTGTGGGACAAGCCCGAAGTGTCGGCGGGGGTGCTGCTGCCCGGCGTCTCGTGCTTGCCGCGCGGCTCGGCGCCCCCCTTGTCGTGGCCCTTGTCGTGGACCCTGG
>NZ_JBYCKN010000020.1:0-10528 GCF_057473405.1 Sulfobacillus sp. TH-112 | reverse complement strand
CATTCGTCGCCAAGTCGTCCGGGTCCACTTTTGGGTTTTGCCTCGGGGGGCAGTTTGCATGGAGTATGGTCTTCCGGTGCCCGTGTGCCCCTCAGTATTGCAGGTACGGGGTGGGGTCGATCGCATTTCTGTGGTGGAACTGCGTAGCCTGCTCTTGATGTCGTTATGTGCTCTTACACCACGCCCCGTTATTTTCGACATTGATTTCCTTTGTCAGGTGCATCTGTTGGTTCTGATAGCCTGTCTTCCACCGTGACCGGGTTCACTGTCCTCGTATGCCGCTATAATCTCACTGGAGCACCGCCTATGCCTGCTGGCCTTGTGCGGCCGGGCATGCTAAACGCTGGTTTTCGTGTTCCAACGCTCCGAACCAGAAGCTAAAAATGGCGGGCAAACTCAATTTCTTTCGCACGTTGCCGGTAGTTTTCGGGTGGGGTGGTCATGCCATCTGCGAAGAAGGCATCCACCATGGCATCCAAGTATTGGCCTAAGGAGCGGTGAGTAAACCCCCAAGTCGCTTTGGCAAGACTCGCGTCTAAGCGCGAAGTCCACTTGCCGCTAAACGGGGAAATCATTCGCGGGTCGAGACCTGCCGTGCGTAGTATGGGGCTAGCTATCGGGAGCTGTCGGTCAGGAGCGCCCATCCTCACTGCGAGCATCCGAACTAAGTCGGAAAGAGATATCTCCTCATCTTGGGAGAGATTATAGGCTTTGCCCCACGTCAGATGCATGCCGAGAATCTGGGCGATAGCGTTTACGACTTCAGTGGCATAGACATGCCGGGTCATTTGCTGACCGCCATCAGGAAGAATGACGGGCGCTTGATCGCGTAAACGCCAGAGGTAGCCTTCGAGACGTTGTTCAGGATCTGCGAGACCATTGACGATAGGTAATCGCAGTACGGTGCAGGGAAACTGGTACCGCAGCCATGCTGATTGCAGTTCAGCTTCCGCTTCGCGCTTTCGTGCGCCGTATCGCCAACTTACCAAATCGGTAGCGTCTTTTGGAGGGGTGGCAAGAGGGCCGGGGTAGTCATCCTCGGCTAAGGAGCGAGGGACGGGAAGCTCCGCTCCCTGTTTTGCCAAGTAAGCCGCTCCAGAGCTGATGAAAAGATAGTGACCAACGTGCCCTTTAAGCGCAGCTACGGCTCCTCTGGTATCGCTTTTACCATACGCGGCAAAGTCGATCACGGCATCAAACGGCGGGTGACTTTTCAGCGCCGTTTCGAATTGAGGTGTGCGTCGGTCGACGACAATGCGCTGAACGTGATTGCCAAAGGTATCTGCGTGTTGCCCTCGGTTTAATATGGTGACGTGCCAACCGGAAGCTAAAAGACGCCAAACCAGTTGTCGACCCATGAAGCTACTGCCGCCGATAATAAGTGCGGTTCGCATCGTATCATTTCTCCCTACATTCGTGCCCTGGGTGAGAGTGGGAGGCTACCACTACGCTGTTCACCGTGGGTCTTCATCTTATGGATGTGCCCGTCTACAGTCGTGCCTGGTATTGAGGTGATTCTATCACTAAATCATTGACAGCAACCGCATCATCACTGATGATATCAATGTGATATCATGTGATCCAAAAACAGGAATCGAGGATGAGTTCAGTGAGAGAACGCTATGCCTGGCGAATGTCCGGTTTTTTGATGGTGGTGATAGAAGCCGCAATTTTTAGTATCGGTGTTCTCACCCTTCACGATAAGAGGATCTGGGATATCTTAGAAATCGCAGTGTTTTTACTCATAGCACGTGGGTTCCTAGTTGTTCAACCGAATGAGAGTAAGGTTCTGACGCTATTCGGACAGTATTCCGGTTCGATTAGTGCCAGCGGCTGGCACTGGACCAATCCGTTTACGGTGCGACGAACCGTATCGCGCCGTATACGCAATTTTACAAGTGAACGGCTGAAGGTGAACGACGCGAATGGTAATCCGGTGGAAATTGCGGCGGTGGTGGTGTGGCATGTCGTGGATAGTGCGCTTGCCGTATTTGATGTTGAAGATTTCGTGTCGTTCGTGTCTATTCAGTCGGAAACCGCTTTGAGAGCACTGGCGGGAACGCATCCGTATGATGCGGGGCGTGATAAGGTTACTCTCTTAGGGAACCAGGATCTAATATCGGCAGACTTGGCGAAAAATCTGCAAGAGCGACTCACCATCGCAGGGGTAGAGGTGCTGGACGCTCGACTAGCGCATTTAGCCTATGCACCCGAAATTGCTCAAGTCATGCTAAGACGTCAACAAGCAGAGGCGATTGTGGCTGCTCGTCAGACCATCGTCGATGGAGCGTTAGGGATGGTCCATCGGGCACTCGACAATGTTTTGCACAGCGGGTTAGTGGATCTCGATGAAGAAAGGAAGGCGGCCATGGTCAACAATCTCCTGGTGGTGCTAGCGTCGGACCAAGCGGTCCATCCGATTATTAATGCAGGAACTTTGTATTCGTAGCATGAAGAAGCGATTCTTGTTACGACTTGACCCCGACGTATATGAGGCATTAGAAAAGTGGGCTGCGGATGATTTGCGTAGCGTGAATGGGCACATCGAATTTTTGCTATTGAATGCATTGCGGCAGAAGGGCCGCATGGTGCGTCACCACACCACGATAGAGGCATCAAACGGCGCAGCAGAAGTTCTCTTAGAAGAAAAATCAGATGAACCCTAGGCCCAATTTACTGCGCCAGTCATGAGAGGAGACCATTAATGGAGCAAGAAGCGATTGTATGCCAGGGGGTATCGCGAAACTTTGGTGCGCGTACGGCGGTATCGGATTTGAGTTTTCGTGTCGCGTCGGGTAGCGTATTTGGATTTTTAGGGCCGAACGGGGCGGGCAAGACCACTACCGTGCGCATGCTCATAGGAATGCTCCGGCCTTCAACGGGATCGGTGCAAGTGTTAGGGAAAGACCCTATAACCCAAGGAGACGAGGTGCGGTCGGCAACCGGTGTCATGTTGGACAACGTGGGTCTCTATGAACGCCTTAGTGCTTATCAGAACTTGGTATTTGCCGGACGTGTCGCCCGACTATCAGCAGCGGACATCCGATCTCGTGTGGAAGATCGATTGCATCGGGTCAACCTCTGGGATCGCCGTTCCGACCGGGTATCGGGATTTAGCAAAGGAATGCGTCAAAAATTAGGCCTAGCACGCGCCCTCATGTCCGAACCGCAAATCTTGATTCTTGACGAACCCACGGCAGGTCTTGACCCCTCTAACATTGTCATGGTGCGCGAACTCTTAGTCTCATTGGCAGAGGAATCTGGGCGAACCATCTTTCTTTGCACCCATTTGCTAGCGGAAGCGCAGCGCATTTGTGATCGCGTCGCCATTATCCAAAGTGGCCATATTTTGGCTCAGGGAAATCCCAATCAGCTAGGTGCCGCGGAGGCGCCGACTATACGGCTAACATTGTCAGGATTGGATGAGGGGAGAGTGCAGGGATTAGGTCTTCCCGATGGCGTCGTGTTGGCTCGCATTGGTGGTCAGGAGTGGCGGGCTACGGTGGATGATGAAAGTCTCACCGAACACCTGGTGGCCCATTTGGTGACCAACGGCATTGGGGTGCGTGCTGTCGTTCCAGAGAGGATCTCGTTAGAGGACGAATATATGCGACTGATTGGAGGGACGGAGAATTGAATGACCTTTTAACGGTGATGTGGAAAGAGATGGCGGAGTTATTTGGTAACAAACGATTTCTCGGAGTTTTCTTATTGGCGGTTGTGGCGATGGGAGGCATTCCGGCCCTAACATTTGCCCATCACGGGGTACGAGGCATTTCCATAGGCGTTATTTTCATTGCGGTGTATGTGCTTGTGGCGTCAGTCATTGTGGTGGCGAACACCGCGCCAGATTTAGTGCTACATGAACGAGTGGGGCATACGTTGGACTATCTTTTGACGACACGACTTTCTGATCGGGCCATATTTGGCGGAAAGGTCTTAACCGCATTTTTCGTAGGATATGTGGCGGCGATGCTCGCCGTGGGTGTGCAGTTGCTCGCGTTTGCATTGCTCAGTGGTCAAGGGCTTCATTGGCTATATCTCGCGGAACCTCAGGGTCGGGTGATTGCTTTTGGTATGACGGCCGGACTGAGCCTCTATGTCTCGGTAGTGGGAACGTTTGTGGCACTTCGGGTAGGAGAGCAGCGAGCGGCTTATATGGTAACTATCCTCAGCGTGGGATTGTTGGCAGTGCCATTTATTCTAGGATGGATTCATCTATCGTTCAGCCTCTCGTGGCTGGAGCATGCTGCGCTTTACTTAGGGGTCATTGCGGTCATCTTGGCCGCTGTCGGCTTTAGAGCCTTTCGTCGCCATATGTTAGTCCTCTATTTGCAGGACTAGACTCGTTGCCTACGCACCCCACATTAAGGGCATTGCTGCCACGTCAGTTTGGTAGATTGAGATGCGCATGGGATGGGTGCTTACCGCAAACTACCGTTGCAGTCACTGGGGACGTGAGTGATTGGCGCGATTAAGTGCCTACCCGTGGGGCCAGGCATGGCGTGCTGGGTTACCGAGTGGAAGAGCACCACTGTCGCCGATCATCGCTCTCGCAGCGGATCGTGTCTTGCGCTAACTAGCCGTGATTGCCCATGACGGTTCGTTACGATGACAAAGACTCTACTTCAAACGCCGTTTCAGTAATGATGCGTGCCTTATCCCCGCGAACGATTGCGGTCGAAACATAGAGCGGATGGTTGTCTAATCCAAAGAGGACGGCTTGATCGCGAATGGCTAATGCCCCAGGATGCGTAGCCAGAAGTTCAGCTTGCTGTGGCGACAACACGATCGGTTCGTATGACTCGACAGCCTTTCTAAGGCTGCTATGACACTTTTCGGGGATAAGTTGTAACAAGGAACGACTTTGGATTTCTTCTTCGCGAATGGGCTCTCCAGGAGGCGCGATATGCGCTGTTTCATAGATAATCGGCACATTGTTGGCCGCAATAATGCGTTCAATCACCAATACCATTGATCCGGGAGAAATTTCCAGTACATCATCGATCCCGGGCGGTACTTCGGAGCGGTGAATGGAGAGGACTTTGGTGCTGGCAGTCAATCCTTTCTTGGCAATATCGGCACGAAATCCACTGGAGAAAAGAGGGATTTTAGGAGCGTTTACGGTGGTGGGTTTGCCTGGGGCTCGGGCGATAAGCCCTTGCCGCGACAATTCATCCAGTGCTCGCCGGATGGTGCCGCGGGAGACACCAAACTGTTGGCAGAGTTCAAGTTCCGATGGAATCATGTCATTTGGCTGCCAAATGCCTGAGCGAATGTTTTCAAAGAGTTGTTGTTGGATTCGAAAATATTTTGGCACATGAAGGTATGTTTCATCACTGAATGAGAGTTTGTTCATATGGCCCTCCCGGTTGACACAAACACTTTCTATTTGTATAAATATATTATTGTCACAAGATATAGGCAAGTAAAAGTAATTTTCGTATAAATGTATATACATTTGAAATTTTAAAAACTAAACTGTGATCATTCAGAGTGTGGAGGAAGTGTAGAGCATTTTCAATAGCAAGCAGTTGCCGCACTATATGTATAGACATTTCAATGTCTCATCGTACGATTGTCAAGGTGTTTAGCTTGGTATAACGAGAGGGAGCGAAATCAATGAAGAAAAATCGCATGGCTCTGATGGCTTTATCAATGGTTGGCGGGGTGGTGCTGGCAGGATGTGGCTCGGCCGCAACGCAAGCAAATGGTACTTCAGCCAGCACAATTACCTTATCGATTGATCCGGGGTCTCCGGGTTTCATCGACGACTTTAATCCGTTTTCTCCCAATGTTCGCTTTGGAGCGGCATGGATTTACGAGACGCTTTATGCGGTCAACGCACAAAATGGGCATCAAACACCATGGTTGGCGACCTCCTATAAGTGGGTTAATTCGACCCAACTGGACTTCACCATTCGGCAGGGAGTCAAGTGGAGTAACGGCACACCTTTCACCGCGCAAGATGTCGCATTTACGTTTAATTTAGAAAAGAAATATCCGGCTCTAGATGGGGACGGACTGTGGCCGACACTAAAGAGTGTCACCGCCGAGGGGAATACAGTGGTGTTTGACTTTAATAAGGCGGATGTTCCAGCCTTTACCTTCATTGCGGAGACGCCAATTGTTCCCGAAAGTATTTGGTCTAAAGTGAAAAATCCTGTGACCTACGCCGATACCGACCCGATTGGTACGGGGGCGTACGTGTTGAAGTCGTTTGCCACGCAGGAATATGTTTTGCAAAAGAATCCTACCTATTGGCAAGCTAATAAGGTTGAGATTAAAACGATTAAATTCCCGGCCGTTCCTGAAGATGGAGCGACTGAGCAACTAGAGTTATCCGATGGCGACTATACCGCGGCTAATGCCTTTATCCCGAACTTGCAAAAAGTATATATTTCGAAAGATCCTAAATATCGGCACTATTGGTTTGGCCCAGGAGGGCCTTCGAACCTGGTCATGAACTTGACCGAGTATCCATTTAACCAAGTGAAATTTCGACAAGCGATGGCTTATGGCATTAATCGCCAAGAAGTGAGTTCCAAGGGTGAATATGGTTACCAGCCGGTCGCGAGTATGACCGGGCTGACGCTTCCGGGTCAGGCCCAGTATCTAGATAGCTCGTTGGTGAGTCAATATGATTATCACTACGATCCCTCGAAAGCTATGCAGTTGCTGAACAGTATCGGTATGAAAAAGAATGCCCAAGGACAGCTCATCGCTCCTAATGGCAAGCCGGTGACGTTTACTATGACTGTACCGACGGGATTTAGCGATTGGATTGAGGATTCCCAGATAATCTCGGGTGACCTGGCGAAGCTGGGAATTACCCTGCACGTCAATACGCCCTCCGTGACAACCTGGACCAACGACCTAGACACGGGAAACTTTCAAATGAGTCTTACCTACGGAATCAATTACTACAACCCTTATTTCTACTATGACTACAATTTGGATAGTGCGAATACCGCTGCCGTGGGGAAAGTCGCCACGTCCAACTATGAACGCTACAGTAGTTCGAGTACCGATGCTCTGCTCTCCGAATACCAAGGGCTCACTAATTCCACACAACAGAAGGCTGTGATTCAGAAACTGGAACAGGTGATGCTGTCTCAGGTGCCGGTCATCCCCATGTTTTATAACGCGAACTGGAATGAGTATGATAGCCGGTACGTTGTGGGATGGCCGTCAGCGTCCAATCCCTATGTGACACCGGACTACACATGGCCTGATGTCGAGGTCGAATTCACCCATTTGAAACTTCGCAAGTAGAACGTGGCGGGCCCGGATAATTCTGGGCCCGCTAGCAGGTTGCCGGGAAACTGAAGGGAGCGAAGCGAGCGTGCGATATTTATTGCGACGTAGCGTGATGTTGTTGTTGACGCTGTGGTCCGCCATTACGATTAACTTTCTGTTGCCTCGACTGATGCCAGGCAATCCCGCCGAATCCATGCTGGCGAAGTTTCGTGGCAAAGGGCCTATGGGTCCGCAAGCGATTCATGCGATTAAGGTGATGCTGGGGATTTCGAATGAAAGTCTCTTTCGCCAATATTTACAGTACTGGAACGACATCTTTCACTTGAATTTCGGCGTGTCTTACACCTATTTTCCTGACTCGGTCATGCACATGATTTCTCAAGCCTTACCTTGGACTTTGATTTTGATCGGCGTCACCACGGTGATTAGTTTCATTATGGGTACCTTACTGGGTGTCTGGGCGGCCTGGAGACGGGGCTCAATGCTGGACTTAACGGTCACGTCGGTATTTACTTTCACGTCCTCTTTTCCTTATTTTTGGTTTGCTCTTATCTGTGTATTTATCCTTGCCTTCGTTGTCCATGTGTTTCCTCTCAGTGGAGGATATGCTGTGTCCATGACGCCCTCGCTATCTTGGGCTTTTATCGGGAGCGCCTTATGGCATTCGATTCTACCGGCGTTTACCATCTTGGTAAGTTCGCTAGGCGGCTGGCAGTTACAAATGCGCAACAATATGATTGCCGCCTTGAATGAGGACTATGTGGTTTTAGCACGTGCCAAAGGATTGCCAGAAAGAATGCTGGCCGTGTCCTATGCAGCGCGAAATGCCATTTTGCCCAATCTGACCGGGTTTGCGATGTCGCTGGGATTCGTCGTGAGTGGAGCAATTTTGGTGGAACTGGTGTTTGCTTATCCAGGCATGGGGAACCTTCTTTATACGGCGGTCACTAACGAGGACTATCCTCTGATGCAGGCGATTTTTCTCATGATCGTGGTCGGCGTGGTCATTGCGAATTTTGCTGCCGATATTATCAATGTCCTTTTAGATCCTCGTATTCGGAGAGGAGCGGAGAACTCATGACCTCGACATGGAATGTGTTACGGATATTTTGGCGCAACAAGCTATCGCGGGTCGGGGTTATGATTATTGGTGTTATGGTATTGGCGGCGATTTTTGCTCCACTTATTGCCCCCTACTCACCAAATAACACCAGTTTTCCCTCAATGTTAGGGCCGAGTTGGCATCATTTGCTCGGGACTACCCAAAATGGGCAAGATGTATGGTCAGAATTGGTTTACGGGACCCGTGCATCACTGGAAGTGGGATTTGCCGCCGGGATCTTGGCCACGTTCATCGCGTTATTTATCGGATTAGTCAGTGGATATCTGACCGGAATTGTAGATGATGTCTTATCGTATCTCATCAATGTCTTCTTAGTGATTCCGAGTCTGCCACTCATGATTATTTTGGCGGCTTATGCTCCGTCGCGTGGCAATTTACTCATTATTTTTGTCATTACGGTGACAGGCTGGGCGTGGGGTGCACGGGTGCTGCGATCACAGGTGACCACCCTTCGGTCACGGGATTATGTTGCTGCAGCCCGCTTCTCTGGAGACAGTATGATTCGTATTGTATTTCGAGAAATTATGCCGAACATGATTTCTCTGGTCGCGGCGACCTTTCTTGGCGCGGCCGTGTCAGCTATTTTAGCTGCGGCAGGCTTGGAGTTTTTAGGGCTGGGTGACCCGTCAATCAACAGTTGGGGAACTATGCTGTATTGGGCGCAGAACAGTGGAGCGCTATTGCAGGGGCAATGGGCCTGGTTGTTCGCACCGGGGTTGTGCATCGCGATCTTAGGGACGGCGTTGGTGTTGATAAATTTTGCGGTGGATGAGATGGCCAATCCACGGCTAAGAAAGAAGTGAGGGACATGGACGACCTATTGCGAGTCGAGCATTTGACCGTGACGTACGGTCCTCACGATGGTGGTGTGCGAGCGGTCCGCGATGTCAGTTTTCGACTTAAGCCGGGAGAAACGTTAGGCATTGTAGGCGAATCTGGTAGTGGTAAGTCGACACTAGGTTATGCCATCGCCAAGCTTCTTCGGCCGCCGGGACAAATTACCGCAGGAGAAGTGTATTTAAACGGTGACAATCTGGTTCCGATGACGGAGCGTGAGTTGAGAAAGCGGCGTTGGACTGACATTGCGGTTGTCATGCAAAGTGGGATGAACGCGCTGAACCCGGTCACCACGATTCGGCGACAGTTTGAAGATGCCATTCTGGCTCACCAGCCGATGTCCTCGTCCCGAATGCGAGAGCGGGTCAGCGACATGTTGGACTTGGTGAATATTGATCCGGGATTTGCGGACCACTATGCTCATGAACTGTCAGGTGGAATGAAGCAACGCATCGCCATAGCGTTGGCGCTTGTATTGGATCCGAAGCTCATTATCTTTGACGAACCGACCACCGCGCTTGATGTGGTCGTGCAGAGATTCATTGTGCAAAATCTGAAGATGTTACGAACACAATATGATTTTTCCTCCATTTTCATTAGTCACGACTTGGGAACCGTGTTGGAGATTGCTGACCGGGTGGCCGTGATGTATGCTGGGCAACTCGTGGAGATTCAAAGTGTCGCTGGACTGCTCCATTCAGCTCAGCATCCGTACACCGAAGCACTGCTTCGCTGCTTTCCTGATCCGCGCAGTGAGCACTTGGAGGTGGTCGGAATTCCCGGTACGCCGCCGGACCTATCGGTGATTCCCCCGGGATGTCCCTATGCCCCACGATGTCATAAGGTAGAATCACGCTGTTACGAGGTTATGCCGCCCTTTGTGGAGCAGAACGGTCTCGGTGTGGCATGCTGGGTGGCGGGGGAGAAGGTCGGAGGTGAGGCGCGTGGGTAATCCTATTCTCGAATTACGCGGGGTCAATAAAACCTATATTCAAAAGAAGAACCGGCGGGATGAGAAAATTCGGGCGGTTCGTGACGTCAGCTTTTCGGTCGACCCGAAGCACATTATGGCGTTGGTGGGGGAAAGCGGCAGCGGGAAGTCCACGTTGGCCAAACTGATTACGGGCGTGGAACGGGCTGACAGCGGCGAAATTCTTTTCAACGGTCGGCCGGATCGCCTATGGCGTAAGGATATGAAGCAGTATCGTCATGATGTACAAATGGTGTTTCAAGATCCTTATGCGGCCTTAAATCCTCTCACCAGCATTCGCTATGCAGTGAGTCGCCCGTTGGTTAACTACCACGGAT
>NZ_JBYCKN010000019.1:0-10565 GCF_057473405.1 Sulfobacillus sp. TH-112 | reverse complement strand
GGTCCTCCCAATGCAGATGAAGCGGTGAGCACCCCTAAAACATCTGCACCGAACGCCATCCGATAGAATAACGAAAGACTTAGCAACAGAATCACTTGCCCATTCATCGCATCGCTGAGCCGTGACAGAAAAGCCCCTATAAGATATCTTGCCATTCTGTAACGCATTATTTTAAATATCATGTTACAGATGATATACTAAGTTTATGAGTTCGAGCAATGTAAACCAATGGCCCCTGGGGTCGGCAATTCACGCGGCCCAACGAGCCGTCGCCCTCATAACCGTGTTGGTCGTCGAATCGCACGATGACGAGACCGCCCGTGTGCTGACAGCTAGTCTCTTACGAGAATATGGGGAACCCCAGCCAGACCTAAATTCCACCGACATTAGGGAGTTGCGGCACGGAGCGCAGGACATCTATGCCATATTTCGGTGTCCTGATATGGGGTCAACGGTGGAGCATATTAATGCCTTACTTGCCCGCTACGCCACCTCGCCACGCTTAACGTCCCATGACAATTCACCGTGGCATCTCCATGTAGACGCGACGGACAATGCTCCGTGGCGCACCTGGTTTGTCAGCTCATCTGCCATGGCACTCGCGATTCTAGCGAGCGAAAAACAACGCCCCCCGGGGGGAATATGTGCGTCCCCATCGTGCGAGCGCCCGTTTATCAATTTAGGACAAGGCGGCGGTCGTCGATACTGCTCTTCTCGTTGTTCAACCCGCGAGCGCGTCGCGTCGCATCGACGCAAGCCACAATAACCGTGGCTGACATGTTCTCCTCTGAAGGCACCATGCTAATGGAATATCTACCTCATGGGTTAATCGGCTTGAGAGACCACTCCTCGCGGATATCGGTGAAATTCTGAACCGCGTGGGACCCAAAAACTTTCCTCTATGACAATCCGTTCCATACCTTCCATGATCCCGGCAAATAGGACTGGTCCATACATCGTCATCAAGGGCCAGTGGCCCTATTCCCACTACTTCGCTCGCCCATCCACTAAATCCCCCCAAAAATTTTCGAGGGACCATCCGTCCGTCCCAGACCGGCTGGGGAGCAAAAAATTCAGGACCATTCGCCCGTTTTCCAGCCACAGCCTCTAAAGATATGCTAAGTGCAACAAATCTAATTCGAGAAAGAGTGATTCTGATGACCCATCCCACCCACTATCTTCGTTCTACCAGCCAGACGCCAGATATTCAAATTTTGAATCCGGATCATCGTAGCCTCGACTTGCTTCGGCTGTCGATGGTATTCTTTGCCTTAGTGGATGTCGCCGCGCATCTCTATGCGAGTCCCGGATCTACCCCGATTGTGTCCTATTGGATTGACGTAGAAACCGCCACCTATGGTCTCATCGCAGTGGTCTACCTTTTGGGACTGCGCCGCTACTACCTCTTACCCATCCTATTCACACTCTATAACATGAGTATGTACTTCCTCTCGGGCGTTACCTCATTACCGTTCGGCATCGCCCCTAAACCTCTCGTCGGCCACATCCAGTTTGCTTTGTACTCATTTGGCCGCGGCATGTCTCTTCTCGCCTGGATCTATCTCCTGGTGATGGGTATCATCATGTTAAAGAAGGACCCCGGATCGAAATTAAACCAATTGCTCAATTAGCCCCCCTAGAGTTCTGCTCTTCAGGAGTCTTTAGAGCCAAAGTCCAGTGTCTTCGCGACCAAAAGCACCTGGGTCCACAAGACACTGAACCTTGGGTTTCCCCATACCCGCACGCAACAGCATCATGTTGCCCGTCCAGCATCATTCCCACGTTTGCGGCAGCGTAGCCAAATGCTGCAACCAATCTAGAGCACCTCCCCAGCAAAAGGTTGGGATACCATGGGGCTCCGACCGCATCGTTTGCCATTTGGACTCTTTCCCTGCTGTCAGTGCTTCATCATCTCCACACTCCCGAATCCTCAGCGAGTTGACTCCTCTACATGCGCATAAAAATTGTCTACCGAGATTCGTTGATGGCCCGTGCCACTAAAGTATGCGGAGGAGGGTTTGAGCCACGACTCTGCGACCCAGCCGGCCGTTCGGTTACAAAGCGTCCGCGACGACATCATATTGGATTATCGGAAGAAGATAGCGATGCCTGTATTCTATCTCCCCGAAATTGTCATCGTTTGTGACAGAGCCCTAAATGATCGGTGCCACGTCACGGGCACGTAACTTCTTTAGGGAAAGCTCTGGTCGAGCGAGCCAAGGGACAGCCCACTTTTGCAACTGATCCTGAAGTACTTGAAAAAGGAAGCGCTCTATCTAAAAAGTGGTCTCCACTGTCCCGAACCCAACGCAGCCGGAACATATCACCAATGAGGTGAAAACATGGCAAACAACTTCGTCCCCATCGTGCTCGAACCGACCTCCCACGGCGAACGTTCCTTCGACATCTTCTCGCGCCTGCTTCGGGAGCGCATCATCTTTCTTACCGGGCCTATTGACGATAATATGGCTAGTTTAGTGGTAGCCCAATTGCTATTTCTTGAAAGCGAGCATCCGACCCTGCCGGTCCATCTTTATATTGATTCGCCCGGCGGATCAACCACGGCCGGCATATCAATCTACGACACGATGCAGTACATCAGTCCACCTATCCATACCGTAACCACCGGGCTGGCTGCCAGCATGGCGGCTCTTCTACTGGCCGGAGGGCAGCCAAGTCATCGCTACGCCCTGGCACATAGCCGCATCATGATCCACGAGCCAGCGATTGGTGGAGGACTAGGAGGCAAGGTGACCGACCTCAAGATTACGCTCGACGAGCTAGCAGTGACCAAAGAAGTCCTGATACACTTATTAGCAAAGCATACGGGGCAACCAGTAGAGCGGGTCGCGGCCGATGTGGGACGCGATTGTTGGCTCAGCGCTGAAGCGTCGCAAGCGTATGGTCTAATCGATCAAATTAGCAAGCCCCGCAAGGAAAGATAGCCGAAAGGAGCGACATCATGGAATCCGCATTATTATACGGCAGTAAAGACATTTCTCCGCTATTGCGCACCATTCAAGTTGCGATTCACGAGACGCCTCCAGTGTCTCTCATCGTCTGGCAAGATATGCTGTTGCCAGAGCTGAGGCGCGGTCGTATTGACATTCAAGAGGCGTATATCGCCAATTTTTGGCCAATGGTCTCGCAGGAAGCCAGGCGTTACGCCCGATCAGGCGGAGACCTGGATGACTTAATGGGAGAGGGCGCATTGGCGCTGTGGGAAGCGGTCTTCGGCTATGGACCACGCCGTCATCGCACCACTTTTACTGCTTACGTCAAAAATCATATCCATCAACGCATCCGCCGTGCTTATCGGCGCGAACAAGGATATCATCACGGTTCTAAAATTGTACCGCTGTCTGACCACCAGGGAGGACAGGTGGATGACACGATGGACGCGACCGAATGGGCCATCGACCTCGCCCAAGCACTCAGCGAGTTGCCAACGCGGGATCGCGAGATTCTCCAAATCCGCCAATTACCGGCCTCAAATCACCCCGATTACGAAACCACTCGCAAACGACGTCAGCGAGCTCGGCTGCGTCTCCGAGAGCAACTGACGGAACGAGGGGGGCTGCCCCAGTGAAAATTCTGGTGTTAGGTGGTACCCATTTTCTTGGCCGTCATTTGGTGGAGGCTGCGCTTCTACACCACCATGACCTGACGCTATTCAACCGCGGAAAAACCGATCCGGGAGCTTTCCCGAATGTGAAGCAAATTCACGGTGACCGCGCCGAAGACATAGTGCTTCTTTTGGGCCACCAGTGGGATGCGGTCATTGACACCAGCGGCTATCTCCCCCGGGTGGTGCGACAATCCGTTGAGCAGCTCGCTCCCTACGTGTCCCGCTACCTCTTTGTCTCCAGCATTTCCGTGTATCGTGACTTCCACCAAGTTCAGATGACGGAGGATTCGCCCGTCGACCGGTTGAAAAATCCAGACGACGAAGACATTTTTCAGTCCTACGGTCCCCTAAAGGCTCTCTGTGAAGAGGAAGTGCGTCAAGGGTTTGGCCAACGGGCGCTCATCGTCCGGCCAGGACTCATCGTAGGGCCTCATGACCCAACCGACAGATTCACCTACTGGGTGCGACGGTTTGCCAGCGGGCAAGCTGTTGTGGTGCCGCGACCGGATGATCGGCCCGTCCAATTTATCGACGCACGAGACCTTGCGGCGTGGATGCTGCAGCTGTTAGAGCGGTCCGCATCCGGCACCTTCCAGGCCACCGGCCCCATAGAGCCGCTCACGATGGGCGCGTTAATCGCCGCCTTTCGCGAAGCGCTACCCGACGCCGGCAAGCCTGTGTGGATACCGGAGCCCTTTCTTCGCGAACACCATATTGCGGAATGGACCGACCTCCCCTTGTGGATCTCTGAACGGATGGGCTGGCCCGGGTTTCTCGCAGTCAATATCGACCGGGCTCGCGACGCCGGCCTGAGTCTTCGCCCGGTAACGGAAACAATCCATGACACGTGGCAATGGGATCAATCCCGTGGCGCACCTCACCTAACCGCTGGCCTAGATGACGAGCGGCATAACGCGCTTCTCGCCGCTTGGCGCCAGAAAGGAGGATGACGGCCCTCTTTGACACTCACTGCGGGGGTTCGCGCAGCCGACCGAGGTTCTCGATAATCTTACTAACGCCTAGCAACCTGCCCTCTCCCACGGGACCAAAAGTTTCGAAACGCTCGAAGACGCTAACCTCTAAGAGCATCATATGCATGATTTGACAAGCCTCAAGGCGTCCTAACCGCTCGAACCCTCATCATCGAAAAGTGGCGTTCGCCTCAGGCGTTGCATAGGCACAAAGAGCCGTCCCATCCCAAGCCGATTAAGCTAGGGAATTCCCAACAATGGACTGCAATGTGATTCGACTTAAAGACGACGCCGAGACGAGCGGACCTCGCCAGGTCTCCATTCGCCAACCGCCATTAATTAACGCTATCCTGCATAAATTGGAGCCGAGATGACGAAGATTTGGCTATACTGGCTCATGTAGAGCGCATGCTGAAGCTGTCATGCATGGCGGCTAGCCGTCATGCAATGCGCATGTGCTGTTTGCAAAATCCGCAATGTAAACCACCATTGTCATGAGAGGACATCAGAAATATCAAGGAGAGCGATCCTATGGCGGAACTGATAAGAGATGGCGACACATTGGTTCTAAAACTAACGACGATAGAAAAGGCCGAAGGGGTGCATGGCGATATCCGGGTCCCGGTATCCGCTGTGCAACACATCACGGTTCTGGACGATGTCATCCATGCCGTGCATGGAATCAAAATGCCCGGATCGCGCCTTCCCGGGGTATTTGCCATGGGTACCTTTATGTCAGGATCGGAGACCATATTTGCCATCGTGCACCATCAGACCAAACGCGGTATCAAAGTGACCCTCACCGGCGAGCATTATGATGCACTGATCATCGGAACCGACAGTCCCGAAAAGGTGATTGCCGCACTGCATATCTCATGACAGATAGGGATAATGCACCAGAATTTCCGAGGTATGACGGGTTATCATGACCGTCTGTTCTCACACGTATCGGTGATATTCATGATGACGTCAAACGACCCCGGGGGACGGTGCCGGTATTTAGAATCATCGACCTAGCGCTGCAAGACTTATGAAATGGATAAAGGCGGACGCTTACCACCATCCGCCTTTATCCCGGCCTTTTCTTACACCCCGACAGGAGCGTCCTCTTCATAGATGCCCAAGTGATGTCCTTTGTCCGCATCCAAGTTGCGCGTGGCTCTCACAGCGTAGAGAATCGCCGGAATCGTGACAACCGCCCAGAACACGCCTGCCCATGCCAGAGGAAATACAAATGGCAATAGCGATTCATAAAGGACAAACCAGAATAGCCCCATGGCCAATACGGGAAGGGCGAGGTGAAACAAGACCTGACCCAGGTTGCGTTCACCGTGCGAAATGCGCATAAGAGAGATGTTCATTAACGTATGCGCGCTGACGAGCCCGAACAGGACAGCGGTGGTCAAGACATTAAAGGCTTGAACCGGTCCCAACCAAAAACCGAATCCGAGAGCAATGAATAGGGCAACCACGGCCAGAAATGTCACGCTGTTAATGGGCGCACGGCGACCATTGACGTGCGCAAAGCTGGTCTGCAACAGCTTGTCACGCCCCACCGCATAGAGAACCCGGGCCGAACTCGTCAACAACGCAAGATCGTCCATCAGTGCACTATTGATGGCCAAGGTCACCAACGCAATGGCGCCAACGGGTCCGAAATAGTGCAGATAGACCGTGACACCCGGGGCATTAGCGCTCGCAAAGGCGCCCATATTGGCCTGGCCCCAACCCACTGTGAGTGCATACGCTGCCAATGTTAAGGCAGCGCCCACTAAAGTGAGAGAAACAATCGCGGCCTTACCGATCACCCGCCCCTTTTGTGTTTGAATACCCTTCGCTTTGCTTTCTTCCCCCAAGGGAGCATGACTGCCGACACCAATAAAACTGGTAATGGCAAAGATCATGCCCATGGCCACTCCCTTGACGCCAACAGAAGCCATATCGAACGGGTGTAATGGTTGAATGATATGCGTACGGCCAATGATGATCATGGAGGTCACGATAAGAAAGGCAATTTCAATACCGCTAGTCACGACCAATGTTTTCACCGTCGGGCGAATACCTAATACGGTGAGCAACCATGGCACGCCAATGAAGAAAGCGATACCGATGATCCAAAACCAACTAGGAAGGTTAATCCCGACCATATGCGCCAAACCCGGCAAAAAGACTCCAGCCACATAGACTGGCACACCGGCGACGCTCACCACCTGATAGAAAATCACCATGATAGCCGTGATGAGGGCGGCTGTAGGACCAAGTCCCGAGGACACATAGGCATAATATCCGCCCGCAGAGTTACGATGCTTAGATAAGTGGTAAATCGTATTCACTTCGATGAACATTAACGCAAAAGCTAAGAGATAGGATAAGGGAAGCGCGACGAGTGCAAACGCCGCCCCCGCAGTCATGAAGGCTACCACATCACAAGTCGGAGCCATACCGGCTAAGCTTTGGCTCACCAACCCAAAGAAGCTCACAACATTAGGTTCGAGACGACCATCACTCGGTCTCTTTTCCATCGCCGATGCCATTTTTCGATCCTCCTTAAACACCAATTTTATGCATATGCAACTTTATTGCATTTGATAATAAATTATCATGGCCATAGCATTCCGTCAATAGCGTTCCACGATCTCTCTCTGATAGATTTTCACAAGATTTAAAGATCATTGGGAAAAGTCCTCATCGCGCCTACTTCTCGTCTCGCAAAACGGTCGCAGAGCCCGGCCATATGTTATCTCTGACCGCCCACTTTCCCGATGCCCTCATCCCTTGCACTTCTTTTCCCTGCTTGCACCTATTGACACCCTGCTTGAGCGGGCGTATTGTACTTTTCAACTATATATTGCATGAACTCTTATCTAGACAGGTAGAGGGATCGGCCCGATGACACCTGGGCAACCGGTTCTCCCTTGGGGAGAATGCGGTGCCAATTCCGACGGTAGATGTATGGTACCGACAGATGAGAGAGCGCCTTTTATTGTCGGCCTCTTTCGTCTTTGATGAAAGGAGCCGTTTTTGTTGGAGTATATTACAGCCACCTATAGAGTGCCCTGGACGACCAGTATTGCTGAAAAAGCGGACGCCATCGCGGTTGGTATGACCGTAGGGTCTTGGACCGATCTCCCCGCCACCCGGCAACCCCATCTGAGCCAATATCTCGGCGAGGTGGGTGCTATTACCCGCGAAGGAACTGTCGGCTTCTTTGAAATTCGTTATCCCGTTGTCAACGTGCGCCCCTCCATCGCATCCCTCTTAACCGTCGTCTTTGGCAAATTGTCGCTCGACGGCCTAATTCAACTTTACCGACTCGATCTCCCCAGGAGTTATCAACGTGCGTTCCCTGGCCCGACCTACGGAATTCCCGGATTGCGCGCATACCTCAATGTCCCTCAGCGGCCCTTGGTGATGTCCATTTTCAAAAGCGAAAACGGGCGATCACTCAAAGAATTTCAGTCGGCGTTTCAGGAACAGATTGACGGTGGTGTGGATTTAGTGAAAGATGATGAGATCTATATGGCCGATGGCGATGCTCCCCTCCTTGATCGCATTCGCCTGGCCCATGATCTCCTCGCAGAACGTGAAGAACGCACAGGCAAGAAGGGGCTTTATGCGGTCAATCTGAGCGGCACTCCCCGGCAAATTATGGAGGATGCTCGCCGGGCCGTAAACGCGGGTGCCAGCGCATTTCTTATCTCGGCATATACGTTGGGTCTCGATGTTCTGAGCGACCTCAAACAGGAAGGTATTCGCGTACCGCTCATTGTACATCCCGCCTTTTCCGGCGGACAAATTGGCAATCCAAATATCGGTATTCATCCGGCCATTCTCCTAGGACTCTTGCCCCGGCTGGCCGGTGCCGACATCGTCCTCTATCCATCGCCCTACGGAAGCGTCGCCATGCCGAAAGAAAACGCCATATCGGTGGCGGATGCGCTGCGACGTGATGGAGAATTTCCCGCGGTCTTACCCGGACCTTCCGCGGGGATCCATGTAGGGATCTTAGCGGACCTATTTCGCGACTTTGGTGCAGACATTGTGATTAATGCCGGAGGAGCCATTCATGGTCACCCCAGTGGCACCACCGTAGGTGCCCAAATTTTAGTGGATGCTGCAGAACGCTATCCCGAGGTGGTTCTCTCATGAGTATTCCGTTTGTGGTGGTATCAGACTTTGATGGGACGATTACCCAAAAAGACTTGGTGGTAGCGCTCACTACCCATGTCGCACCAAAAAATCAACAACTCATCACCGCCATTCAACGTCGTGACGTCTCATTGCGCACTGGACTGGCCGAACTGTTCTCCACCCTCCCGAGTGACGGGAAGCGTGAATACGAAAGCTACTTACACGATACTGCACGCATCCGCCCCGGTTATTATCAATTCGAGAAGGTGCTTAAGGCCGCGAGCATCCCCTTTTACATTGTCTCTAACGGTCTCGATTTCATGTTAGATGCGGTTCTCCTTGACAGCACGACGGAGCGCATCGTCAATCACGCCAATTTTGATACCGATCGCATCACCATTGAGTGGCAATATCCGTGCCTACCCCCCTGCCCAGGAGGATGTGGGCTATGCAAATATCAGGTGGTCGATGAATTGCGTCAGCAGTATGGGGTCCCCATTGTCTTCATCGGCGACGGCGTTACAGACTACAATGGCGCTCGCCACGCCGATCGAGTGTTTTCCCGAGGTCAATTGTCGAATTATCTGCATCAAGAAAATGTCCCGTATACTCCATTTGAAACATTTGATGACATTTTGGAGTCTTTGTTTGTGGTCCATTCGGAAGGAGCGCGCACATGAGTACCTCATTGGAATCAGAAATCCGATCGCAATTAATCCATATCGGTCATATCCTCGCGCAGCGTGGGTGGCTTCGTGCGACCTCTGGCAATCTATCAATCTATGATCGCCTACAACAAAAACTCTATATTACCCGTAGTGGAGTCGACAAAGGTCGATTAGAAGAAAAGGACATTCTCACGTTAGATGATGCGGGAAGAATCCTCGAAGGCGAAGGGAAACCGTCGTTTGAAACCTTGGTGCACCAGACCATCTATCAGCACACCGAGGCAGGCGCCTCCTTGCACGTCCACACCGTGCATAATAATGTGGTGAGCAAATATGCCCATGACCACTATCTTCATTTTTCTCACCACGAAATGATTAAGGCGCTCGGCTATTGGGATGAAGACGCGTGCCTCGATCTTCCGGTGGTGCCCAATCACGCCCATATTCCTGCTCTCAAAGCGGCGGTGGAAAGTGCCCTGAATCCCGCCGTACCCGGAATCTTAGTGCGAAACCACGGAATTTATGCGTTTGGAGAGAGTCTTGACGCGGCCCTACGCCATCTCGAAGCGTTTGAGTTCCTATTCGAGTGGTATCTTTTAGACCAGTTAAGCGAAACCGCCGTCCCCATTTTATAAAAAGGAGTGTTTTTCCATGCCAGAAGTTCTGGAACACCAAACCCAGCGAATTATTCCCCAAGATCAGGTCAAAGCCTACCTCAACGATCACGACGTGCACTACGAATACTGGCCCGTCGATGCCCTGCCTCTCTCATTGAGAGAGCGCAAGACGCTTTCTGATGAGGATAAAAGCAGCATCTTAGAGGTGTTCCATGACCAACTGGCTCGGATTTCTGCCGAACGAGGCTACATTTCCCATGATGTGATTGTCCTCAACGGTGAAGGCACACCGAACCTCGAAGAGCTGCTCAGAAACTTTGAGCGCACGCATCATCACACCGAAGATGAGGTACGATTCATCGTCGATGGCGAAGGTATCTTCACGCTCACGCGTGGCGGGGACACCTTTAGTATTACCGTCCGAGCAGGAGACCTCATCTCCGTACCCACCGGGACAGAACACTATTTTACTCTCACCTCCACACGCGATGTGAAGGCGATCCGGCTTTTCCAAAGCGCCGACGGGTGGGTGGCCATTTATGCAGAGGAT
>NZ_JBYCKN010000018.1:0-5799 GCF_057473405.1 Sulfobacillus sp. TH-112 | reverse complement strand
TCGTCCCCCTCGCGTACGCTGAGACTACTGGTCCCGCAGGGGACTGGGATCATCAGGCCGTGCCGACCCATTTTTTTATCCCGCTCCGTGGAGCGGGATTTTTTATTGGCATCTTGCAGCTACTTTCTTCAATATAGAATGGGAATCATCTTGAGATACGTCGCCACTGAATATTCTGAGTGCCGAAGACGATTTGACATCACTTCATGAATATCTCGGTCACCAGAGCGGAGCGGTTCTCTTCGACGTGAGGACTACTGCAGCGAGGCAGACTCATGGTGTTGTGGTCACACCCCAGAACCTCCAACCAGCATTGATCAACATCAGTGCACCGATCCATGATCAAAAAGTTAGCGGTAATAAATGTCTATTTCGCTGACCGTATATAGCGAGCGCGGAAACGGGTAAACACCGTGTTTGGCCATTTGTGACTATGGCATTTTGAAAAGGTCTTTCGTATGGATGATTCCAAGATCATTAAGGACGATCATGAATTGGGTTGCAGAACAGTTTGGTCCCACTCCCTAGCCGGTCTGTGGCGGATCGCAGTTGAAGGTTAGGAAATTTTTCGTTGGTAAACGCGCAGGGTGAACATTTATGACACCCGACAAATGTCTACACCCCACGCGAGCGCCATAGCCAGCAGACTGTCTCGCAAATAAGGATGGTATGGAATTGGGTTGGTGAACACGCGTACGGCCATCGGCATGGACCTGATGGGTACGAATGTCGGACCCGCGATAGGCAGATTAACAAATAGCACAATACGCACACGCCGTCCGCCGATCTTGCGGATAGCGCGACAGTCGCCGCAGTCCAGGAAGCCTAACGCAAATACCGTGAGGATTCTCGACACGGTAACCCATGCCAAGATCGCTGCCATGGAGCGAAGACCTATAATTCCATGCCAATGATGATGCCCACTGAGGGCAACCCATGGCCCCACAGCAGGGTGGATTGGCTATGGGCATCGAGAGGAGCCTCGCGAAGAGGCCCTGCTGCATCGCCATAAAGAGGCTCAGTATAGGAATCCCGATTGCAATGGCAATTCGCATAAAGCCTGGCAAGAGATTATTGACCCAGTTGGCGGACCCGATGGCGCCGGCGAAGACATGATTGACACAGTAGCAAAGGGGCCGTGGGCATCAGGGCGACCGTGATGACAGGATCCACAGGCTGCGGGTGACGTGGCTCATCGAACGTCTACACATGACGCCTAGGTGGTTGAAATGGTTCTTTTGCACGAGGGCGAGGAAGATTTGGTCTAATGTCGGTTGCTTTTGTACATACTCCACTGGCAATGCGCACTCGGTCATCGTGTTCAGTTCCCTATATTATCGTTACTTTTGACAAATCGACCACCCATAAGGCTTTTAATCCCGCATAAGTCACCTTATCCATCATCGCGCCGTCAAATGAGACCGTTTTGAACTCCCGGTACGACTTATTGGTCACGGAGAAGGGAATACGAAACGATACGTTGCGGAGCGTCGCTCCCTTAAATAGTGCATTGTTCAGTACGGATCGGTCAAAATTGACTCCGATAAACGTCTGTCCGCTAAAATGCATCCCGCGCATATCGCACAGCGTGAAGTCTACACCGTTGAAGAGACAGTGCTCAAAGATGGTACCCGTAAGGACGATCTTGCTCAGCCTGACCTCGGTGAGCTTCGCTTCCATGAATTTTGCGCCATGGAGGCTCGATACGTTCACGGTGGTGCGGGCTAGGACCGACCGGTGGAAGTTTGCATCCTTGAGACTGGTGGCGTCAAAGGTACAGTCGGTGAGATAAGTCCCATCGAAGTTGGATTCACGCACGTCGCTGGCGCGAAAGAGGCAATCAGTCAAGTTGGCGCCTTTAAAGTTTACACCGCGCATCGCGCTGGCCTTGAACTGAGCTTCGTGTAGGGCTACGCCAGAGAAGTCAGTTCCCTGCAGACGGGCGGCACTGAGACTAATTTGCACCTGCCGTTCCAGCGATCGTGCGTAATTGGCGACCTCGTGGACGGTTTGATTGATGTCACCGATGCTGTTCAGAGTTATTTCCAGAGCGGTGTCATCGTCTTTTCCGGCCCCTTGGAGTTCATGGAATCGTTCTTCTAAATCGGTCAGTATGTCTGCCTTTAGTTCGGTTACGCTTTTAATCCCCTCATACGGGGAAAACAGTTCATTCACATAGGTGGTCAGTTTCTCGTTGCTCATAATTCATCCTCCTCACAATAAGGTGTCGAGGACACGCTTTGCATCGTCCCAATTGCGTTTATTGCGGGCGTATGTGGCTCGACCTTTGTCGGTAATCCGGAAATATTTGCGTCGTCCACCCTGCGACTCATCGCCCCAGTACCAGACGATGTCTCCATCTGCTTCGAGCCGGCGGACGCTCGAATACATCGTCGCTTCCTTCAACTCATACTGGCCCAGAGAGCGCTCGGCCAGTAGCTTGACCATTTCGTAGCCATAGCGATCCGCCTCGGTCAGAAGTCTCAAAATCATCGTATCCGTATGCCCTCTGAGCAGGTCGGATGTAATTTTGCGCTCCATAAGTACCACCTCACCTATATTATAATTGATCATAGTACTATTATAGTCAAGGTAATGTGTCAAAGTAGTTTAATGACAATTCGTGTACCAGATGACTCCGTTTGTTGGATAAAGGTACCAGACAGCACTTGAGTATGGCCTTGCAGGCTCTAAAGAGACGGCTTTAGAGCGTGGTGGAGGAACGACGACACCCATGACCGCGGGTTTGAAGAGGACACGTCAAGCGCTGACCAGACATGAAAAGGCCCTTAAGCGATTGCTTCCTCCACTCTCGATGAACGGCCTCATCAATCTCGTTCACAAGCGTCATGCCGAGTTCAAAAGAATTTCCTAGAGAATGATGGCTTGCGCTTAAGGACATTTTTTACCACACGACAGTGCTGTCCATTGAGAACACGCTATAATTTCCGTATATCGCGCAGAGCAGACGAGAGTAATCGTCGACTAGAGTGAATGAAAGGAGTTTGAGTTAGAAACAAAGGAACGAATACCGATAAAATACAAATTCCCAAATTATATCCATAGATCATAAGATAAGGCAGGTTATAGGGGAACGTACTAGCTTCGTGATAGTGGTGCATGTGTGGACCACTTAGTCTTTCGATCTAATCGTACATGTCCGCCATGCTCTGGCTTTACTTTTCTTATGAAGTACGATTATTTAAAACAGGTTTGTCGTTTCGTCACTTTACCGTTAATCTAATATGGACTGGAAAATTACCCAGCAAGCTACCAAACTACCTCACCCTTTGTGCCTCATGTCTTGGCACAAAACGGCGAATAATCTATATGAAAGGTACGGGGAGGTCAGGGTATGGCGATCCATAAGACCGATCAAGGTTGGCAGTTAGATGCCGATATCAGGGGCATTGCTATCGATTCTCGGTTGGTCAAGCCGGGGTATGTTTTCGTGGCCATATGTGGGGCCCACTCGGATGGGCATGATTTTATTCAAGATGCGATTGCTCGGGGAGCGGTAGCGATCATTGGCGAGAACAGCCCGGAATGTCTGGAAGTACCTTACTTTCAGGTGTCTTCCAGTCGACAAGCTGCCGCAGAAATTTCGGCGGAACTTTATGATCATCCGTCAGAGAAGCTTAATGCGGTGGGGGTTACCGGAACGAACGGGAAAACGTCCGTCGTCTATTGGTTGAGTGCTATTATTCGCGGGGCACAAGCTTCTTGCGGGATGATATCGAGTGTGGTGAATGATACTGGGGATGGTCTGACGGAGTCGGTGTTGACCACACCAGAGAGTCCCGACTTGCAAAGGTATTTGGCTGACATGGTCAAAAATGGGGTCGGATACGCAGTGATCGAGGTGTCGTCTCATGGGATTGCTCAACACCGAGTCGATCAACTCGCCTTGGATTTGGCCATATTGACCAATATTACACGGGAACATTTGGATTTTCATGGAACTATGCAAGCCTATGTCGCGACGAAATCTCTCCTCTTCGAGAGGCTTGACCGTCAATCGCTGGGGGCGGTCTTAAATGCTGATGACAGCTACAGTAACTACGTACGTGAACGAGTCGACTGTCCTATCCTCACCTTTGGGATCCATGATGGCGATGTGAAAGCCACCATATTGGGATCGACGCCGTGGACGTCCGAGGTACGTTTACAACATAAGGACTTTACCATTACAGCGGAGTTGAATCATCCGGGCACATATAATGTTTATAATCTTGCGGCAGTAGTCGCGGCGGCCTATCGATTAGGAATCGATCCGCAAGTCATGGAAGCTTTAATTCCTCATTTGCCGGAGGTTCCTGGTCGCATGCAGGTTATTGACCAACCCGGTAATCCAACCGTGGTCATAGACTATGCCCATACACCGGATGGACTTACTCAATCACTAAAGACCGTGCGAAATATGGTTTCAGGGGAAGTGTGGTTGGTATTCGGGGCCCGGGGCGGCCGTGACCGGGGCAAACGACCGGAAATGGGGCACGTGGCTGCGATTTATGCAGATCATGTGATTTTGACCACCGATAGTCCTAACGACGAAGATCCTTTTGAGATCGCGAAGGAGCTGCAAATAGGTATTCAGGGTGTGGATGCAGCGAAGTTAGAAAATATTGTACTATCTCGTGAAGAAGCCATTCGTCTGGCCGTAAGCCGCGCATCGGAGCGAGATTGTGTTGTCATCACGGGTCGCGGGCCGGAAGCCTACCAATATTTTCATGGTCAGCGTGTTCGGTTAAAAGATGCAGAGGTCGCAATGACCGTCTTGGGGCTGCCGTTTCCTACGGAAGGGGTTGATGGCGTCGGCATCCATTAGCGTAATTATTCCGGCGTACAACGCGGCTAATACTGTGGTGGAGGCTATCGAGTCGGTTCTAGTGCAAACCTATTCCGTCACAGAGATCATAGTGGTTGACGACGGTTCGACCGATCAAACGGCGGACGTGGTGGCAAAGACTTTTCCTTCGGTGAGGTTAGAAAGTGGACCAAACCGCGGGCCGTCGGGAGCGCGGAATCACGGAATTTCGGTGGCTAAGGGAGAATGGATTGCGTTTTTAGATGCGGATGATACCTGGCATCCTGACAAGTTAGCACTGCAAATGGCCGTAGCGAGGGACGGGGTGGAGTTAATTGCCTCCGATTGGATTCGAGGGAAGGTGTTCACGCCTTGTCCTCGACCCATTCGAGAGACGCATTTAGCATATCGTGATCTCTTAGTGATGAATCAATTTCAAACGTCAACGGTATTAATGACTGAACGTTTGGTACGCACCCTTAACGGATTTGATGCTAATGTTGACGGAGCTGAGGACTGGGATTTTTGGCTACGTGCTTCACGCCATACCGGCATCGTGAAAGTGGATTGGCCCTTGGTCCAGTATCGGGACGTGGCGACCGGATACAGTAAAGATGTGTGGCGTGTCTATTGTACAATGCAGCCCATGCTTGATAAGCATCGGGGAACGGATGCGATTTCCTCACGAGAGTTTTCGATATTGGAAGCATGGCATCATTTGAGGTTCTGGGTGGCTTTTTATTTAGCTCACGATTCGGGACATGCCCGCGCAGCTTGGCATAATGCTCTGCAAAAACGACTGCGGAGGTTTGTGCCTAAAGCCAGCACGACCTATTTATTGCCGTTTTTATGGCGACGCGTGCGTCATCGAGGACACTAATCGTCAACCGTTAGTGAGCTTTTTGCGTTGTGCTAAAGACCGCATTCTGATTGGGGTTGAAGCTTGGGCTGAAAAACTTTACCCCAATCGTGCACGGAATCATGCGCCTTGT
>NZ_JBYCKN010000017.1:0-26644 GCF_057473405.1 Sulfobacillus sp. TH-112 | reverse complement strand
GGTGCTACTTGTATCGCCATTTCATCGACTCCTCTGGTCTGACCCTATCTCTCAAAAATCTTTGACCCATTCTTCCAGTATCTTGCGATAGTTGCGGTACCGCCAGGGGGCAATCGCCCCGCTTTCAACACCCGCAATGACCCCACATCCAGGTTCCTGTCCATGCAGGCAATCCGAAAAACGACACGGGAACTGAGAGAATTCGCTGAAGGCTTGTTCGATTTCCCGCCCCTGGGTCACTCGCGTCTCTAGAGCGGTATACCCAGGACTATCCGCCATCCAGTAATTATCAATCGCATATAACCTCACCCAGCGGGTGGTTTGCTGACCGCGGCCAATGCGACTCAGTTCCTGCGTGGAGGCTTCTGCTGAGGGTATTATGGCGCGCAAGAGTGACGACTTCCCCACCCCACTTTCCCCTGACAACACCCAAATCCCATCGCGGCTCTCATGCACGAGTGCCTCGACACCCTGTCGGTTTGTGACCGACAGTCGCCAGACCGGATATCCGGCCTCACGGTAGGCCTCTTCGAGGACGGTTAACTCGTCGCTATCCCGCAGCAAATCCACCTTGGAAACAATAATTTCGACACGGAGTCCCACGAGATGCGCAATTGCCAAACGCTTATCCAAGAGCTCCCGACTACCAATAGGGGATTCAAGACTGAACACCACAAAAATCCCTGATACATTGGACACGGGTGGACGGACCAAATGATTCGCGCGTGGCAGCACTTCGACAATACGCGCTTCACCAGGGTCGGTCGGCTCGACCACCACCCGGTCCCCCACCATGATACGTCCGACATCACGTTTAATCTTCCCCTTAAGGTAGCATAAATAGTGTTCCCCGGAATCACACACCACCGTAGGTCGATTAGCCTCTAGTAAGGTTACCAATCCCCGCATGACCATTAGTGGCCAACCGCTGGCGATGAGGTCGTGCTAGGGGCCGTCGAGCTCGGGGGGGTCGAACTGGGCGGACTGGAGGAGGTCGATGGGGCGCTCGGAGACGACGAAGTGGAGGGTGGCGTCGCCGTCAATGCCTTGGGTGTACCAGGCTGCCCATTGAGCGAAACGGTCACCTCGCCAGTGGTCCCATACCAGGTCACCGGATAGTCCACCTGTTGACCGGGATTGACCTCTTCATAGAGCACCTCTTCATTGCCAGCTTGGTCGGTGACGACCACCTTTAGTAAGGATTTCGTATGCGCGCTGGACGGAATCGAAAACCTCACCTGCGACACGTTGCGCTGCATGGTCGCGCTCTCTGGACTCGGTCCGTTGGAGACCGTCACCCCAATCGTGGAGACCCCATCCAGCGTTGAATATGGGGCAGGATTCTGATCAATAATTGTGTTAGCGGGCTCGGTGGAATATTGAGTGTTAGGCGAGCCCATGGCAATGCTCATGCCCGCCATCTCACTGGCAGCATTGGAGACCGTAAGTCCCGTAAGATTGGGCATGATAGCTGCGGCCACTTTCGGTCCGTTTGACACGTACAAAGTCACCGTAGTGTTTTCCGCTACGGTTCGTCCCGCGGGTGGACTTTGCCGCACGACATAACCGTTTGGCTTTCCTGACGCTATGTGTTTCACCCGGGCTTTCAACCCCAATACTGACAATGACTGGCGCGCCGAATAGACATCCTCTTTGGTGACCGGAGGTACCGACACTTTGGTTGGTCCCGAAGACAATACCACCGTAATGGGTAGCCCCGACTTCACCCGAGACCCCGGCGAGGGGCTCTCTGTCAAGACATAATTCGCTGGTACGGCCGACGACGGAGCATGGCCATCAATCGTCAACGTGAGCCCTTGATGCGACAACAGGGTACGCGCTTCTGCAACCGACCGACCACGAATATTGGGTACGGCAACCACTGGGGGATTGAGCCACCGATTAAATGCATATAACCCACCGCCCACCACCAATAAGACTATGGCCGCCAAAATTGCCCAAATCCACCATTTCCGTTTCGTGGACTTGGCCTCGCTGCGCCGCCCCGCCACGGCCGGGGTAACGGCCCCACCCTCGGGAAATTTCTCCGGATCAAGAATACGACCAATGTCTTGGCGTAAGGCATGGGCGGACTGATAGCGTTCCGCAGGATCTTTGCTCAAAGCGCGCTCCACAATATGAGCGACCTCGGAGGGAATGTCCGGTCGCAAGGCATCGACCCGCGGTGGCTCATCCTGCAGATGTTTAATCGCGACGCCAATCGCACTGTCACTTTCAAACGGCAACGACCCCGTCAACATTTCGAACAGCACAACACCCAGTGAATATAAATCCGACTGCGGCCCAATCAACTTGCCGCGCGCCTGCTCAGGGCTCAGATACTGTACCGTGCCCAACAGCGAACCAGTATTCACGAGAGTACCCGTGGTCGCCGCATAAGCGATGCCGAAGTCCGTTACCTTCACGGTTCCATCGGTGGCAATGAGAACATTTTGCGGCTTAATATCGCGGTGCACCAAGCGTTTGGCATGCGCTACCTCTAATCCTTCAGCCACCTGATCAGCAATTTCCAAAGCGGCTTTGACATCCAGTGGCGCATCGCGGTTAATTTTGGCGCGCAACGTTTCGCCCGCCACCAACTCCATCACCATATAATGCACATCCGGTTCGTCACGCCCCACATCATAGACTTGAACGATGTGGCGATCGACCAACGAGGCTGCCGCACGTGCTTCCTGGTCGAACCGCCGTACCACTTCTTCGTCTTCTGCCCACTGATGCTTCAAGATTTTGACAGCCACCAGTCGATTCAACGTGATGTCGCGAGCACGATACACCAAGGACATGCCACCAGTGCCGATGCGCTCGAGGACTTCATAGCGATTCCCTAAAATGTTACCGACCATAGCTATCACCCGGTTCCTCGAACGGTTCAGCCAGCACCACAGTGATGTCGTCCTTGCCACCCCGTTGCACAGCTAAATCGATGAGTGCATTAATAAATGAGAGGCCATGATGGCGCAAGCTAAACTCCAAAATATCTTCGTCAGAAATGACCGAACTTAATCCATCGGTACACAGTAGCAATCGATCAGTGGCGTGCCAGACCGTCTCCGACACATCAATACGAACCCGGTCAAAGGGACCAACCACCCGAGTGAGAACGTTGCGATTCGGATGATGTTCTGCCTCCTCCGAGGTTAACCCCCCTGCCCGTTGCATTTCGGCTGCGACCGAGTGGTCAATTGTGAGCCGTACCACATGGTCCGAAAGAATTTGATAGGCCCGGGAATCCCCGACATGCGCCAACAGGAGATGGTCAGGAAAAATTACCGCCGAGGTCAAGGTGGTTCCCATGCCATTCAGCATGTCATTCCGTTGACTGGATTCAAAAATCCGACGGTTGGCTAAGGATACTGCAGACGCCAATCGTGCCACGTCAGTAATGTCAATCCCTACCGCATCATCGAGTGTCTCTAACGCAATACGACTGGCCTCTTCTCCCGCCGGCCCGCCCCCCATCCCATCAGCCACCGCGACTAAAAACCCCTCGTCGGCCACCGCTCGAATGAGGTATCTGTCCTCATTATTCGGCCGATTCTTGCCTCGGTGACTTTTCCCATACGTTCTCAGGGTGATGCCGGTTCCTCCTCCCGCAATCGCAACTGCCCACAGGCCGCATCAATTTCTTGACCTAATTCTCTCCGTATCGTACAAGAAATTCCGTAATCTTGCACGATGTCCTGAAATTGGCGCACTCGACCTGCACTCGAAGGCGAAAACGCGTGCTCGTCCACCGGATTCCAGGGAATGAGATTCACGTGACTGGAAAATCCTCGAACAATGGTGGCCAATTGGTGCGCTTCCTCCGGGTGGTCATTGACATCATGTAACAACAGGTACTCAAAAGTGACCCGCCGTCCTGTCTTTTCGGCGTAATACCGACACATCGGCATCAGCTGCGCGAGCGGATAAGCCCGGTTAATGGGCATCAGTTGTTGACGCAAAGCATCATTCGGCGCATGCAGGGACACCGCCAGTGTCACCGGAAGCCCACTGTCTGCCAACTCCTTCATCTTCGGCACAATACCGCTGGTCGACACGGTGACATGGCGATAACTCAGATTAAACGTACTGGGGTCATGCACCAACTCCAAAAAGCGCATCAGTGACGTAAAGTTATCCAAGGGTTCTCCAATGCCCATCACGTCGATGCGGCTAATCTTGGCACCGCGTTCTTTCAGTACCCGATTTCCGAAGGCTACTTGGTCCAGCATTTCTCCGGCTGTTAGTTGTCGGATGCGTCCCTTGAGACCCGAGGCACAAAAGTGACAGCCCATCGCACAGCCGACCTGGGAGGAGATGCAGACACTGTAGCCATAGCGATGAGGTAAAAGTACTGTCTCCACCCGTTGATGGTCGACCATCTCCAGCAGCACTTTAGTGGTACCGTCATGCGCGACTTGCTGGGAAATAAGTGTCAAGCGGTGAAACGGGTGGCGTGCCGCCATCTGCTCTCGTAAGGACTTGGGCCACACCTCAAGCTCTCCATAGTTTTGAATGTCGTGCCTCCATAGCCACTCATATAGCTGACGGGCACGAAATCGCGGTGCCCCCTCTTTCTCCAACAGTGCGGCTAATTCGCTTTCCTGCATTGAGACAATATCGCCGAACTCCACTGTACTTTTGCTCACATGGCACCTCCAATTCTAAAACGCGCTATGAAGAATCCGTCCATCTCTAAATCTCCTGGAGCCAACTCCAAGGCCCCTTGGTTGATGAATTCCTCCAAGGCCGGATGTGGCAGATAGGGTGTGACATCCTCCCTGACCAAATCCGGGTGGCGCCCCTCAAACCACCGCACCACGTCCCAGGTTTCTTCGGGCTCTGTCGAACAGGTGCTGTACACCACCACACCACCCACGCTTACCAACGCATAGGCTCCTTCAAGCAACACGCGCTGCTGCTCCTGAAGAGCGGGAATATCCTTGGCACTTTTCTTCCAACGCGCATCCACCCGTCTGCGCAGCACTCCCAATCCGCTGCATGGAGCATCAAGCAAAACTCGATCAAATTCTCCAAAATGCTGCTTGGCAAATTTTTCAGCCGGCGCATTCACCACGGTGACACTGTCTTGGTAGCCGGTCCGCAACAGATTCTCTCTCATTAACTTGAGGCGCGATTCCGCTATGTCCAGTGCTGTCACTCGAATATGATTATCCGAGCGTTCTAAGAGATGGATCGTCTTCCCGCCCAGACCGGCCGCCATGTCACACACCCGGTTTCCGGGTTGCGGATCTAAGATCCAGGTCACAATCATTCCGCTTTCATCCTGTACGGTCACTAATCCGTCTTGAAATGGTTTCCAGTCCTCAAGCCAAATCGCACCGTTCACCCGTACTGCTTCGGGAAGATAGCACGAGCCACTCGCCTCAATGCCCCTCTCGGCCAGGTCCTCTAAGATGGCCTCGCGCGTCGTACGCGCCAGATTAATCCTGAGTGTCAATGGCGGAATTTGGTTGTCCCGCTGCAAAATCGTTTCTAAGCGCTCACCATAGCGCGCTTGCCAGCGCTCAATAATCCAATCGGGATGGGAGTACTGCTCCCCCAAAGAGGATACTTGCGGCGGTGTCCTGAGAGCTTGGCGCAAGATGGCATTGACCAAGTTCTTTGCTTTGGGTTGATACCGCTTCGTCTGTTCAACAGCCGCATTAATGGCCGCATATGACGGCACGCGATCCAAAAAACGCACTTGAAATAACGCCATTCGCAGGATGTCCACAACCGTCGGATCTAGTGGGCCGCGGCGGTAGGGGCTCATCCAGGCATCGAGGTAGCGTTGATGGCGAACCACACCGTAGACAATCTGTGTCATCAGGCCTCGATCACTACCCTTGAGTTGACGCCCCAGGGCAATGGCTTCACTGACTGATGCGCCACCACGTACCTTTTCTAACGCTTTTAACGCCACACTGCGCGATATACCAATGGAGCCTACTCCAGTATCCATATGAGGTTCCCTCGCAATCCCCGCACATAATCTGCCGGACTCATGGCGCGCTTTCCCGCAGGACGAATTATGGTAATACGCACCCTGCCGGTCCCCGCTGCCACCAACCAATCTTGTCCATCCGGCACAATCGTGCCGGGACCTCCCTCCACCATCCCGGGTTCTGGACGCGCGGCCACGATGTTCATACGTACGCCTTGAAAAAAGCTATAGGCTCCGGGCGAGGGAAGGACACTGCGAATCACGGCACCCACTCTCTCTGCAGGAACTGTCCAATCAATGCGTCCCGCTTCAGCAGTAAACTTTTCGGCGTAGGTAATTCCCTGTTCCGATTGCGAGTGCAGTTCAAACGACGCCTCTCCGTAAGCCGCTCGCGTCTCATTCCAAAGGTCGGCCGCCGCGACCGCCAGTCTCTCCGTTAAGGATTCGACATCATCGTGTTCACCAATCGGCATGGCCTTTTGAGATACGATCGGTCCGGTATCAATACCCTCATCCATCGCCATCAATGTTACACCAGTGGTCCGATCTTGAGCACGTATCGCCCAGGCAATCGGGTTCGGTCCCCGCCACCGCGGCAAAAGCGATGCGTGCAGATTATAGGCGCCCAATCGCGGCAAAGCCAAAAGCCAGCGCGGCAAAATTTTTCCGTAGGCCGCTGTGAGAATCCAATCGGGGCGAAACTCTTCAAACGTCACCCGACCGTCTTTCATGCGCTCCGGCTTATATACGGTAAGATGCTGCGCGTTTGCCCACTCAGCGACACTCGACGCCGTCATCTGACGGCCGCGCCCCTGCGGTCGATCAGGCTTGGTCACCACCAAAATCTGGTCCTCGGCCCGCCAAATATGTTGTAAGATGGTACGCGCGTAGTCCGGCGTCCCCATAAAGATGATTCGCGCCACTTTACCCTCCGTATTTCTAGAGCATGACATAAGGATCCCGCGTGATATTTACCCCATCGAAATCCTCCCTGATTTTTTGCAAAACCCCGGTGGTATGGGGATTTTCTCGATAAATTTTGACTAACAATTGCTGCCGATAGGTGGTACGCACACGGGCAAGGGGGGCTGGTGCGGGGCCTAAAATATCGGCTTCTGGCAACTCGGTTTGCAGTCGCTCCCTCACCTCCTCTGCTATTATGGCGCCGCGCCTTTCATCCGCTGTCTCGACCACCAACAACCACAGTTGCGCGTAAGGAGGATACAGAGTGTCTTGACGATAGGCGATTTCATCCCGATAGAAGGCGGCATAGTCATGATGAAGCGCATGCGCAATGGCATAATGCTCGGGATTATAGGTCTGCACCACCACTGTTCCCGGCTTTGTTCCACGTCCTGATCGACCCGCCGCCTGCACCAACAGTTGAAAGGTTCTCTCGGCACTACGAAAATCAGGCAGGTGAAGCGCGGTATCGGCCGCCACAATTCCAACCAACGTGACGTCAGGGAAATCCATCCCTTTGGCAATCATCTGCGTCCCCACCAAAACATCGGCGTCATGTTGAGCAAACGTCTGGTAGAGGTCAGCATAATCTTGCGGGTGGTTTAGGGTATCCCGGTCCGCTCGCAAAATACGCGCTTTTGGAAATAACGTCTGCACATCCTCTACCACGCGCTCTGTCCCTGCACCAAAATAGCGAATGCGGTCGCTTCCACACTCTGGGCAGCGTTTGGGGAGCGGCGTGCTCTTCAAGCAGTAATGACACACCAATCGGTTTTCTTTCTGATGAAAGGTCAGTGACACCGCACAGTCACGACATTCCAATGCCTGTCCACACGACCGGCACAAGACAAAGGTGGAGTACCCTCGACGATTCAGGAACAGTATGGCCTGGTCTCCCTGGGAAAGAGTCTGTGTCAACGCTTGCTGCAACGGGTCGCTAAAGATGTGGCGATTACCATGCGCCAATTCCTCGCGCATGTCCACTAGCACCACCGAGGGCATCGGCCGTCCCAATATTCTATTGGGCAATTGCACATAACCGATCCTCCCGTTGTCGGCCCAATATCGCACCTCCAGCGATGGGGTGGCGCTGCCCAATATCACTTGAGCATCCTGATGCTTGCCTCGCCACAAGGCCACCTCCCGAGTATGATAGCGCGGGTGATCTTCCTGCTTGTAGCTCGACTCATGTTCTTCATCAATGACAATGACTCCCAAATTGGCAAAAGGCAAAAACACCGCCGATCGGGCACCAATCACCACCGCGACTTCGTTGTCCCGCACCTCGCTCCAGGTCATATAGCGCTCTCCTGGAGTCAGTCCCGAGTGCCAAACCGCCACCCGGTCACCAAAACGTTCGCGGAACCGCGCCACCGTTTGCGGTGTCAGTGCAATCTCTGGCAGTAGCACCAACGCCTGGCGTCCCTCTTTTAAGGCATGGGCAATTAATGCCAGATAGACTTCCGTTTTTCCGGATCCTGTCACCCCTTCGAGGAGATAGGGGGTATGGGGATGGCGCATAATTTCCCGAAGTGCCTCCTCTTGATCTTCGCTGAGCGAATAGCTCGCAGACACGCCCATAAACGACTGCGGAGACTTCACTAAAACTTCGAGGGCTCCTTCGGCGAGCAGTGCTCGTAGCGGTTCTTGACATGTGGGAAATACTTCTAGTAGTTGCTGACGATCAATCCATCCGCGCTCTCGAATAAAGTCATACACTTCTTGTCGTCGCGACGCCCGCCCACGGCGCTCCTTGACGACGCGATACCAGACCTTTCGCGTCCGTACCGTTTCCCCGTTGCGCACCGCTTTGGGCACCATCGCCCGGATAACCTGGGGAACATAGGATAAATAGCGATCGGCCGCCCATTCAGCAAGTTCCAAGAGCTGTTCAGACATCATCGGCCGATTATCAATAATCTTCAAAATCGGTTTGTATGATGGCAACACCGCTCCGGGGTATATCCGTCGGATGACACCCTGCGATCGCCCTGCGCCCAACGGCACTAACACTAACTGTCCAACCCGCGCTAACGGTAGCAAGTCGGATGGTACAATGTAGGTGAATGGACGATCAAGTTGGCCGACCGCGCGGTCTACATAGATGTCAGCAAGATGGTCCATCGGCTATTCTCCCCTGTACCGATGCCATATCCAATCAATCAGGGTCTTCGCTGTGGCTTCTTTTGTCTGGGGGCTAATGGTCGTCACCTGGTCATCGCTCACCAGCCATGCCTGATGATGATCAGGCCCAAACCCCGCGTGGATTCCGACCCTGTTCGCGACTACCGCGTCCAATTGCTTGCGCTCGCGTTTCTTTTGGGCCTGCTCTATAGGGTCTTCTGTCTCAGCCGCAAATCCCACCAACACTTTTTCCCCATGATATCGCCTGCCCAGTTCTCCCATAATATCGGGGTTGCGTTCCATTTCCCAGAGAAGGCCCACCTCTTCTTTGTGCGCTTTTCTCTTCCACACTTCACGGGGCCGAAAATCCGATACCGCTGCAGCCCCAACTACCACATGGGCACGGACCGCCAATAGCTCTACAGCCTCCAACATCTCAAGCGCACTCACCACTGGATACGCGGTGACTTGAGGGTGCAGAGACTCACGCACCCCGGGACCATGAACCAACGTCACGGCCGCTCCTCGTCGTGCGCCTTCATTAGCAATCAACACCCCCATGAGCCCCGTCGATGGATTCGCCAAAAGACGCACCGGGTCAAAGTACTCCCAGGTACTTCCCGCCGTCACCACCATCGCGACTCCGGCAAGCTGCTTCTCGGTGGTCACGTCCATAAGAGCGGAGTAAATATCTACCGGCTCCGCCATCCGACCCAATCCTTCTCGTCCTGACGCCATACGACCCTCCGTCGGGCCAACTAGGTGAACGCCATCGTGCATTAACGTGGACACGTTGGCGCGGGTACGAGGGTGATCCCACATCAAGGGTTCCATCGCGGGCGCCATCAAGATCGGTCCGCGAAAACCCAGATAGATTAACGACAACATATCATCAGCCGCTCCCCGCGCCAATCGAGCCATCAGATTGGCAGAGGCAGGCGCGATGACCAGCGCCTCTCCCCAATGGGACAGCGCTATATGCCCGATGGCGCCATAGGCGTCCTCCTCCGCATCCGTCACCACAGCTTGTCCTGACAAAGCTCGAAACGTTAACGGCCCCATAAACTGGTGAGCCGCCCGGGTCATGACGACCCGCACTTCATGGCCGGCCTTCACCAAGCGACTCACCAATTCCCCAGTTTTATAAGCGGCAATGCCGCCGCTTACCCCCACGATAATCCGCATTACTTAATGCCAGACGGTGGCACTTCGACCGACACCAAGCCACGGTAAATTTCCTCTAACGCAATGGTGACAGGCTTTGTGGCATGAACCTGCACCAGCGGTTGATATCCATCCATAATGGCTCGCCCGCGACGCGAGGCGGCGACAACCAAGGCATACTTGCTCTTCGTGGCATTCACCAATTCCACCACAGATGATGGCTGGGTCACGTTATTCGTCATCCTCCTCGTCTTCATCTTCCACTTCCGCAGGTCGACTAGTCAGTCGATTAGCCACCGTTTCTGGCTGTACGGCGGACAATATCACATGATCACTATCGGTCATAATGACTGCCCGAGTCCGCCGACCATAGGTCGCGTCAATTAACACTCCACGATCGCGGGCCTCAGTAATAATTCGCTTTATCGGAGCCGAGTCAGGACTCACGATAGCAACAATGCGATTTGCGGAAACGATATTCCCGAACCCAATATTGACTAACTTTATATCCACGCGGACTCACCTCGTCCTTCCGGTCCAATCGCACCATGTATATGCTAGGTATGGTACGGAAAATGGCAGGCAATGTCAACGAAGGCCCGCCACTTGACGGTCCGTCTCCTCTTTGGAAATCGGTCCCAGTGTATCGGGGACCCTATGCCCGCGTCGGACAAGTTTGCCAGTCATCATATTATAAGGCAGAGTGACCCGCACAATCCCATAGGCGATGGCTGTCGCCAGCATCACTGCCCACAACATAGACGGATCTCCGGTCGCTTCCACTGCAAAAGCAATCGATGACAAGAGCGCCCCGGTGGTGGCACCAAAGACCGCCCCCATAAAAACCAGCGCCCCCACAATCGGTGAAAATCCGGTCCACGGCATGAAGAGATGTCCCATAAGCGCTCCTGAGGTGCCGGCTATGAAGAAGACCGGTGCCAGCACTCCACCCACAGAACCGGATGCTAAGGCCACCGTCCATGCCACCGCCTTCGCGACAAAGGCGATTAACAGCACCGACATCGCAATATGTTGGGTTTTCAATACTTCGCGAATGACATCGTAGCCCATCCCGAGAGCCACCGTTCCCCCAAGCAGCGCGACCACCGCCACTCCGGCCGCGCCAACCACGGGCGCCAACCACTCCAAGGACCCCAGCAGTCGCTTGAGGAGGTCCTCCGTTCCATAGAGACCACGGATTAAGAGCCAACTCTCAATGCCCGCAATAATGCCAAAAATGACGATCCATCCGATGTGAGGAATGGTAGTACTTAACACTACATGCGAAGGAAATACCGGGCTCTTCGGCATGACATACGAGCGCAACGCTTCGGCCAGTCCGGCAGCAATCACAATCGGGATAACCGCTTGTGGGGAATACTCAAAAATGAGTAACTCGATGGCCAAGAGTACTCCCGCTAAAGGCGTGGCAAAGATTCCGGTCATTCCGGCAGCCGCCCCGGCCCCTAATAAGATTTTCCGGTCGTGCTCGTCCATGTGAAGCCATTTGCCCACGTGCGCTCCCCATGCCCCGCCAGTTTGAATAATAGGCCCTTCGGCCGCGAATGGACTTCCCGTACCAATCACAATCGCCGCCATGATCGGCTTTAAGATCGCCGTCTTTAATTGGATACGGCTTTTATTATAAAGCACCGCATCCATCGCTTCTGGAATACCATGCCCACTCAAACTCTGGTCGACATAATGAATCACGATGGCGGCTAAGAGGGCGCCCAGAAGGACCATCACAATCATCCACACGCTATCTTTGAGAGGGCTTTGATTAACCTCGACATACACCATCGACCAGCGATGGTAGTACGCCAAATTCGTGACCAACATAATCAGGTGATACAAAATAGTAGCCCCAATCACCCCTACTAGACCCATCATAATGCCGCCCAGTACTAACCTCCACCGTTGTCGCAATACCTTCCCTCCTTTGTTGCTATTTATATCGTAATACGATATAAATAGCAACACCTTTAGGGGCTTTCATTCTCCACCATTTGCACCAAATCGCGAAATTCTCCAGCCATCTGACGCAACTCATGGCGATTTTGTTGGCTAATCTTTTCTAACGTCGCTTCACCTTTGGGTGTGAGATGCACCTCCACGACTCGTCCGTCGTCCGGCGACGACCGACGGAATACCAAGTGCAATTGCTCAGCCCGATTGACTAGACCCACCACGCTATGCTGCTTGACTTGAAGGCGGCTGCCCAGTTCTCCCACGGTAGCCCAGTCGCGACCCGGAAACCCTTTGATGGCCAAAAGTAACTGATGCTGTTGAGGTGTCAACCCCGCTTGGCGCGAGGCATTTTCACTAAATCTCAAAAAGCGGCGCATTTGATAGCGAAAAGCAGCCAGCACCTCATATTCGTTTTTCGTCATGGCTTTCCTCCTAAGCGCTATTTTAGCGCACTCGGAGCCATGCGGCGAACACTAGTCTCGAAACGGTTCGAACCACAAAATCATAACCAACGCCATCACTACATAGAGCGCATAGACCAATAACCCCCGGTGAATAAGCCGCGAGTCGGGAGGAAATTGCAAAAACGCGGTCACTCCTGACAAATACGAGGTAAATAAATAGGGACCCAACCGAGACAAAAACGGCCAATTGGTCAAAAGAGACAGCGTCACAATAGATCCCATGGTGGCCATAATGGCCGATAGCGAATGCTTCATAAAACTACTAAACGCGAGCGCTATGGTCACAACCACAACTTGTCCGGCGACAGCATACGCCGTCATCATCAATAGAAGTTGCAGCAACGTGTGGGTGGTGACAAAGATTCCTGTCGGCATGAGTGAACCATGTCCCCCGAAGACCAAGATCCCCTCTCCGAGGCACACCACGACTAAGAGAAGGGTCACTAACAGCGCAAATTGGCCTAAAAAAACCCATTTGGCTATCCAGAGCTTCCAAGGGTTGATGCCCTGGGCCAATAGCATCTGCCAAGTGCCCCCCATTTTTTCACTCGCGATCTCCTCTGCACCCCAAATCGACACCAAGAGCGGCAACACAATCGCCGAGCACATAATAAGGGCAATAATCGGCACCATGAATCCACTTTGGCCTGCCCGTCCAATCTCATCAAAGACAGGATTTGCCTGTTTAAGTTTCCCATAGCCGTAGGTCAACAATGTACTTAAAAGAGCGATAGTCCCTAGTGCAGCCCAAAAGCGCACCATGCCGACCTGTCGAATCCATTGCCATTTAACGAGCGTCCACATGAAATTCCTCCAAATAGGCCACAAGCCGGGACTCCAAACTACCAGTGCGCTCTATAACGGTACGGATCACCACTCCCGCCTTCATGAGCGACGAATTGATTTCTCCTAAATCCAGACCTTTATCCAATGGCGCCACAATGCTATTCTTACCGTCATGTCGAGCGACAATCCCATAGGTTAGCAGCAGTCGAACAGCACGTTCGGGAGGCCACAATTCCCAGGCTACTTCATCAATGGTCGCTGTACCCAATTGATTGGCGGGCCCAAAATATCGCAACGATCCTTGATCAAATACCGCTATGGCATCACACAACTTGTCAACATCGTCCAACATGTGACTGGACAAAATGATGGTCGTCCCCAGTTCACCATGAACCCGTGACAATAACTGGCGCATACTTCGTAACCGTGCTGGGTCTAGCCCATCTGAGGGCTCATCCAAAATGAGAAGTTCCGGTTCTTTCAGCATTGTAGATGCCAAACCGAGTCGTTGCTGCATCCCATGAGAATAGGCTCCTGCCCGATAATCTGCCGCGCCTTTAAGGTCAACAAAATCAAGCACCTGATTCACACGATTGGCTGAAAGGCCCATGAGTTCAGCGATCAGCGTCAGATTTTGGCGACCGGTCAAGGCACGATAGAAACTCGGGGAGTCGACAAAGCCACTCACGGCCTGCATCGCCCGCAGTGGATTAGGCCACACCGGCACGCCATCATACTCCACCGTACCCATGGTCGGCGCCGTCAGTCCCAGCAAAATTTTGAGCAACGTGGATTTGCCAGCACCATTGGGTCCTACGAGTCCCATGACGCTCCCTCGATCAATGTGAAATGAGACGTCACGCAGCGCTATCTTATGCCCATACACTTTCTGCAAATGCTCCACCCGTACGCTCAGTGCCATGCCGCTTTAGCCCACCTCATGAGTGTCATTTTCGGCCAGCTGCCGATTAATATCACCTGCTGTGTCCCTTCACGAAAACTGACCACACTGACGATAGCGTCGGTGGTGCCATAAAATCGATCCGATCCATGCAGCGGCTGGAGAATACTGGGCAGTTTCTGGTCTCGCAATACTTGATGATATGCCTTAGTGGGCGCCGCGATCGCGATCACCCGACGAGCACCGTCGCCATAAATGGCGATACTGTCAGAATCCATGGCCTTATATCTCGCCAGAGGGAGCGGACCTAACCTCAATGGCGCGCGCACGGGTGGATTATGGGCGGTCGTGGAGGCCAACAAGTCCACCACGCGCATAGCCGCGTTAGACGGACGATAGGAGGTATTGTGCCCGACTGCGGGAGCTTTGGCCGATGCGCCTGGCGCACCTTGCGTGAAGACTAGCGTCTTGGCCTCGAAAACGGTTTGCCCCGTTCGGTCGGTCACGGCCATCCCCATAGGAATAAAGTACCGTCCTTGAAACCAATAGGTCACCGATCCGAAAAGCGTGCCGGTCGCTCGGGGAAACAAGGTGACTTGATAGACGGGTAAGGTCGCCAGGAGCGACCTCGTCACCTGCGCACGCCATGTCCTTTGCCAATGCCCCGTCGGGATCGGCCAAACACTTTCAAGCGACCGAGAACCTGCCGGCAAGGTGGTGACTACGCGTGCATGCGTATCAGCGCGATAGGTTACTAGATGCCGGTTCTCTCGCGCCACTACTCCAACCACTTGACTCATGGCATTGACTTCCTCCACGCGCCATTGTTGTGGCGAGTTCTGATACAGGTTGACTGTGGCCACAGACGCGCCGGGTAGCGGAGCATTGAAGAATTCCGCGAGGTTGACGCTCGCCGGCACCAGACTATTTTGATAGCTCATCGTCTCGGCGAACGCATCCTGTTTGAGGGACTGCTTAGCCTTAAAAAAAATGCTGCCAGCCGACCGTAACGGAAGTGAATCATGGGCCTCGGCGTATGGCGCCAAGTACCAGCCGAGAACCGCGGCGCTAGCCACCACCAGTCCTACCGCATACCACTTTTGCCGCTTCAGGTCTATCACCTCCTCTGGCGTAGTTTACCCCGGATGGCAAAATGTTACTCTTTGACCATGGTTCGGCATTTTTTCGCCTCAGAGAGTCCCTGATTTTCGACACTGTACCTACAACCGGAGGCCCGATAATAGGCCATCGCAAAAAGGCACGTGGCATGAGGACGGCCCCATGGGGGATTCCCTCGGCCTCGCAGGTCGGTGGCGAAAATGTGGTCGTCATCACCTGAAAATCGTCTAACCAACCTACGCGCTGGAACATAATGCCCGCGCATTCCCCTTCTTGGGCGATAGCCAAGAGGTGGTCAAGTCCCGTGGGGGTTTCCTTCGGTCACGGGCGGCGTCCTCTAGGCCGCCTGGCGGGGTTTTTCTTTCGTCCCTTGGGACTCGACATCATGTGAGGCAGACCGGAGTGGGAGCGATCCCAGACACCCCCACCTCAACCCGATAGGGTTAGGTGGCGGGAGAGTTCATTGAAGGCTCTTCTGTATGGTCCTAGACGTGTTGGCCACCCGACTGCATGTGATATACTACCAGCACCTTTTACTCTAGGAGATCGCCGTGCTCACACTCTTTCATACAGTTAGCAACTGGTTACATGCGGTCGGCGTCATGGCCATCTTTCTAGTACTCTTTGTGGAGTGTTTCGGGGTACCGAGTCCTGATGAGATTATCTTGCTGTTTTCAGGGTATTTGGTCTCAACTCACCGATTCAGTTTCCCTCTCGTGATTATCGCCGCCGTCGCGGGAAGCACTCTTGGAGCGACGGGGGCCTACTTTCTCGCTCGCTTGGGCGGCAGAAAGCTTATGCTGAAGTACTTCAAATTTCTTTTTAAAACCCCTGAACGACTCGCCTATTGGGAGGACTACTTTACTCGGCGGGGAGATATCGTAGTACTAATTGGCCGCATCATTTCCGGGGTGCGTGCCGTCATTTCCTATCCCGCTGGCTTATTTGAAATGCCCTATTGGCGTTTTCTCCTCTATACCATCATTGGTTCCACCATCTGGGCTCTATTGGCCGTCAGCGTGGGATGGATTCTTGGCCCCCATATCGTCAATGCCCTTAACGCGACCAAACGTTACGAAGTGCCTGTCATTGTCGGCATTGTGATTCTCCTGGCTTTATGGTATTGGTTTGACCGACGGCGAAAAAAGCGACGCGGTTCCTCGACCAACCCGAATCCCCAACCATAGTGGGCAACCGCAGGCCGGATTAGCCCGCTATGGTTGGGGAGGGTATTATCGTGCCAGGCCGCCTATCGTCTTGCTCTCCATTCGATACCCTGTTCTCATCCCTCTGTCTCCCGCTAGCTTATCGCGCCGGAACCCGGAGGGATTTCTTAAGCGGCCGCAATAGTACGTCACGAAATGCGGCGAACAATTGTACGAACCCTGAAGCGAGAAGTACAATTCCCCAATCCCCGATCGCCAAGGGATCGGTACGGAAGAGGTGCCCCAGCCAGGGCACATACATCACGCTGAGGAGCATCGCAATGGATGAGAGTACAGCCATCACCGCCCATGGATTCGAAAATAGTCCCACCTCAAGAAAGCTCCGGTCTTCGGCCCGGGCATCAAAGACATGAAAGAGTTGACTCAAGACCAGTGTGGCTAACGCCATCGATCGGGCCTCTCGAAGCCCCATTCCCCAAGGTCCTAAACTTAGAGCAAAGACGCCTAAGGTGCTCAACCCGATAAGAATTCCACGAAAGCCAATTTTGCTTCCCAGCCCACGCGCGAAAATGCTCTCCCCTGGATCCCGCGGGGCCCGGTCCATGACTCCCGGTGACGGCGGATCAATGCCCAAGGCCATCGCTGGCAAGCCATCGGTCACCAAATTCACCAAGAGAATTTGAATCGGCAAGAGCGGCAATGGCATCCCCATAAAAGCAGCCAAAAACATGACCAAAACCTCGCCTACGTTACACGACAACAGGTAACGAATGAATTTGCGGATATTGTCGTAAATGGCGCGACCTTCTTCAATGGCGCGCACAATGGTGGCAAAATTATCGTCCGTCAGTATCATGGCCGAAGCCTCTTTGGTCACGTCCGTTCCGGTACGACCCATCGCAACGCCAATGTCCGCCTCTTTGACGGCGGGCGCATCATTTACTCCATCCCCCGTCATAGCAACCACTTCGCCTCGCGCCTTCCATGCCCGGACCACGCGGAGCTTGTGAGGAGGTGACACCCGGGCATATACACGAATATTGACTACCCGACTGGCTAGCTCATCGTCCGAAAGACCATCCAGCTCCCGCCCGGTAATGACCTCATCACCGGGACCCAGCATTCCCAGTTCGCGCGCAATCGCTCGGGCCGTGTTGGGATGATCACCCGTGATCATCACGGTGCGAACCCCAGCGCGTTGGGCTTCTTGGACAGCCAACTTCGCTTCCGGTCTTGGCGGATCAATCATCCCGGTGAGTCCTAAAAACGTCAGATCTTCCTCCCAGGATTCCTCGGGCTGCCCACGGTGTACCGACCGATAGGCTACCAACAAGACCCGAAGAGCTCCCTCAGCCATCTGATCGTTCGCCTCAACAATCTGGCGACGCGTAAAAGAGTCTAACGGTCGTATTTGTCCGTCTATGGCAAGAGATTTGCACCGTGGCAATAGGATATCCGCCGCCCCCTTGACGCAGGCGATTTCTTTCCCGGTGCGGTCCCGCACCCGAACCGACATCCGCTGACGTTCAGACTCAAAAGGTATTTCTCCCGTCCGGGTGTACTCTTCCTGCATCTGTTCAAGAGACTCCCCATTTTGCACCGCTGCCACGAGCAGCGCCACCTCCGTGGGATCGCCTTGCCCTGCGGCAGTTTCCTGAGCGGCTGACTCTATCGGCAGTTGTGCATTATTACATAAGGCTGCCGTTCGGAGAAGCTGTCGCAAACTGTCTTTGGTGACCTTATCCGGGGCACCGCCCTCGTCAAAGAATCCCGGATCATCAGTGCCATAGCGCAGTCGCTTGCCGTTGACCCAAATCTCTGTCACGGTCATTTTATTGCGCGTCAGAGTGCCCGTCTTGTCAGAGCAAATCACCGTAGTACATCCGAGCGTCTCGACCGCCGGCAATCGGCGAACAATCGCATGCGCTTTAATCATCCGCTGTACACCCAGCGCGAGTGCGATCGTCACGATGGCTGGCAATCCTTCCGGGATGGCAGCTACCGCGAGGCTGACTCCGGTCAGAAACATTTGATAAAGTGGTTCACCGCGAACCAATCCGGTGACCACCACGATCCCGACAATCAGCACTGACAGCACCACGAGTACCTTGCCCAACTGCTCCAACCGCCGTTGCAGTGGCGTTTGATCTTCCACGGCCTCTCGAATGAGATGCGCAATGGTTCCCATTTCTGTTGACATGCCGGTATTCACAACCAATGCCTTACCGCGACCGCGCGCTACCGTGGTGCCCATGAACAGCATATTGGTGCGGTCAGCCACCGGAGATTGGGGATCGGCGAGAGCCGAGATGGTCTTCTTGACACCGGTGGATTCCCCGGTCAGCGGCGATTCATCTGTCACCAAGCCGGCCATTTGCAATACCCGACAATCTGCGGGCACACGATCGCCTGCCTCAACTTCAATAATATCTCCCGGCACCAGATTGCGAGCCGGAATCTCTTCAATCCGACCACTGCGTATCACCTTAGCTTCAGGAGCCGTCAACGCCCTCAGCGTTTCGACTGACTTTTCCGCTCGAAATTCCTGCATAAAACCTAAGACGGCATTCATGATGACAATCGCTACGATCGTGATGCCATCCCCCGTCTCCCCTAAAAGAAACGAAATCACCGTGGCCGCTAACAGCACAATCACCATGAAGTCTTTAAACTGAGCAAAGAATATTTCAATGGGAGACGTGCGATGGGCTTCTTTAAGGGCGTTTGGACCGCTTTCCTGGAGACGTCGTAAGGCTTCTTTGGGTTGAAGACCAGTATCACTGTTGGATTTGAGCTGAATCACCGTTTCCTCAGCTTTCAATGTGTGCCACAGGGCAGCCACGTCAATCCCTCCTGTCCATCTTCGAAATATGGGTATGTCCGACCCGGAGCGGACAGAACCGTGGCGAGTGGCAATCGTGGACGATATAGTGGGGGGCCGATCCCAGCACACGTGTCGGTGGATCGCTCCCGAGATTGATTCCCTCTTCGACACACTGGCTTCGTATAAAACGTTTGGCGACCCACATGACACTTGACAGTACACGGGTGCGACAAGTTCCTCGTGGTCATCATGAAGAAAATCAGGAGACCGAAAGGGAAAGGCCCTACCGCAGGACGGCAGGGCCACTACAATCAACTCTAGTTGGCCACTCTGTCTACCGAGCACAATCAGGTCTCTCGGGGGCCATCACCAGATCAGGTGTTTTTGTAGTAGAATCATTGATGACTTCAAATATTTCCGCAAGGAGTATCGCTATGCCCATCCAAACTGTAATGAAGAATCTCTATCTTCTCTCCATCCCGGTTCCTTTACCCGTTCACTATACCCACTGTTACGCACTGGATACCGTGCAGGGTTGGGTGATTATTGATACCGGCATGGACACGGAAGAAGCACGAGAAACTTGGGAGGCTTATGCCAAAGAGCTGCCCTTCGAGCAACGAGGCATTCACACCGTCATCATTACCCATTTTCATCCTGATCACTTAGGATTGGCTCACTGGTTTCATGAACGGTTTCACGCTCGCATCGCGATGAGCCATGGTGATGCAGCGCAGGCGCGCCAATATCTTTACCCTGAGGATGCCTCCGCAATCGCCATCGTGGATAGAGCCTTCTATACACAGCACGGTGTCCCCATCGCCGTATGGAACCAATGGCACACTAGCGAAGAGGCATTTCGGCAGAGCGTCAAACTACCTCCGGTGATACATCCCATCGCTCATGATTCGGTCTTGAACCTCGACCCCTTTTCGTTGCGTTTTCTTGAACAAAGCGGTCATACTGACCATCAAATTTTGATCTATGAGCCCAACCGCCGAGTACTCTTCACTGGTGATCAGGTGCTAGAACGAATATCTCCCAATATTAGTCTCTGGCCCCAAGGAGATAGCAATCCGTTGGCCTCCTATCTTGCCTCATTGACACAACTCCTACACCTGGGGCCATTTCGTTTGGGTCTCCCCGCCCACGAAGCGATAATTACTGACGTCAATCACCGCATCCTCGAAATTATTGAACATCACAGGACCCGCAATCAGTTCATCTTGTCTCTTTTGCAAGAGCGGGGAGCGCAATCGGCATTCGCCCTTATGCCGCTCTTGTTTCGACGCCCCCTCGATGATTACCAACAGCGTTTTGCCTTAGGCGAAACATTAGCCCACCTGGAATATTTACGCTCCATCGATATGGTATCCTCATCTCTTACCAATGCCCTCTTACTCTATTCCCCTAAAAAATGACGCACCATCTTACGCATTCGGTATTCTCTAAGCGATATTGAGCGCACTTTTTAGGGCAATCGCCTCGATTTTACGCAAGCCATATCGCACTCTCAATCGACGCCACCTGGTCGCAATCCCTCTCAGAACTCAAGTCTCGCACGGGAATTTTGAGAATTATCCCTTTTGGCAAGGTATCGAGACTATACTCTTCATAGGGGGCATGTTTGTGAAACTATGGATAAGTTTTGATTTTGACAATACTTTAATACGCAATCCTTATTGGCGTCTTCATCTTCGCCCCTGGCTTGATCAAGAGGCGGTCTATGAAGGCACCGACCCGCAAATTCTCTGGCAACAGATCCATGCCGCATCAGAACTCCTATGGAAGCGCGGCCAGTGGACGGAATCCTTTGACTGGCCCACGATTGTGATGAATCTGGGAATGCGGTCACTGCCCGATCCTCATCTGCCCGAGCCACGCACTGTCGCGAGTCTGGTCATGCCCGGGGTAGAGACGACACTAATAGCACTCCGATCCCGGTTTCGGTTGGCCATCGTCACGAATGGTTTTTACCGTTTTCAAAATCCTTTTATTCGGGCTCTAGGATGGAACTATCTCTTTGATGCCATCATCGGTCCCGATCTGGTCGGTACCGCCAAACCCGATGGCGCAATGCTCGCATCACTTCACCCAGGACTTGCTCATGTTGGTGACCGATTAACGCATGACGTCTTGGTAGCTCAACGAGCGTTTCGGCGCGGCATTTTATTTGGACCCCCAGCCAAAGAAGTGGACCGTATCGACCCGTTGTCCCCTGCCGCTATTATCCCTGATCGCCACATCATGCACTTTCAACAATTACCATCGGTCCTCTAATGACGCCCAATACCTCATCTTCGTGTTTTTCAGGCATCCCTCAGCTAACCGTCAAATTTTGTAACGGTTTGGAAACATTTCTGGGATTAAATAGAGATAACAAAAGGGCAGAAGGACGTGATCGAAGTGGCTAAGATGAAAACTTTATTGAGCATTATCGGAATTGGCGCTCTCGGGATCGGTGCCTTTGAAGCTGGGCAAAACTTGCCCGCCATCATTCACACCTATCACGAGGCTAATTCTGCTCAAAGTTCGAAGCTGAAGGTGCAAACCACCCAATGGTCCCCTGGTCAAGCCTTTCCTCTCGATGGTAACTCTACCGGTTCCTCGGGTTCGAATACTGGTAGCAACGGTACCACTGGAGCTAGTAGCCCTACCTCGACCCCCGCGTCGACAGCGAACTCGTTTAACTGGGCCGGAATTGTGCAGGAAGGAACCAATGAGCACAGCGTTCAAGCCAGCTGGACGGCACCAACATTTGCGACAGCGTCGAGCAATCCCAATAGTTCAGTGGCCGAATGGATTGGACTGGGCGGCATGCAAAGTAGCGACTTAATTCAAATTGGTACCATTACCACCCCAAATAGTAGTGGGGAAGCTAGTACCACGGTATTTTGGGAAGAATTACCTAGCCCGGCGGTACAATCAGTGACGATTCCGACCGGAGCTAAAGTGACAGCGGAGATCTCCCCGGATGGAACGGATGCTTGGAGACTTGAATTGTCTGTCAAAGGGCAGTCAAAGCCCTTGATTGATAAAGTGGTGAAATTGACCGCAACCCAGGCGCAAGCGGTCGAAACATCAGCCGACTGGATTACTGAGGCCCCCACCACGAACAACGGTGTCGCACCGCTGGCCCCGGTGGCAGCCACCACCATGACCGATGTCAAAGCCAATGGGGTTCCATTAGCGAAGATGAACCAGTCCTCTTTACAAACAGTTGGGCTCTATAGCGAAAATGGTCAGCTAATGGCTGAACCCGTGAGCGACACCAGCAAGGACAACATTACCGTGGATACGGTCTATGGTTCAAGTCTCCCGTCCTCCGGTATTGGCGAAGGTCAAGGAGGTGGTGGCACCGTGGTGGTCCCCAACCCATCATCAGGATACGGCGATGGTAGCGGATACGGCTACGGCGGAGGGTATGGTTATGGCGGCGGTTATGGCTATGGCTATGGTCCGGGCAGTGGATACGGCTATAGCACCCCAGGGATATCGGTCACCCCATCGTATAGTTACTCGACTTCTAACAGCGGCAACGGCACATATCAGTGGGGTTATGGATTTAGCGTGACTTATTAAGTCACTCGGTCCCTATTTAATGGAGCAGAGGCGATCATTCTGCTCCATTATTCTGTTGTGCGACGAAAAGCGCCGGATCATGGCTACGGACCCGCTGAAGAGCGGCCGTAATCTGCTATACTGGCAGTACAATAAAATTTATAGTAACTGTTACGGGAGGGTACCATGGTCGTACTGCATACGATTTTGATCCTCATCGCTAGTGTTGCGGGCGGTGCTATTGTGGCGGGCTTGATGGCCTTGCTATCTGCTGCCATTTTTGGTGTTTAAGCACCTCAAGGAGACCTGCCTCTCCCCTACGACTAAGGTCGTAGAAGACTCTAGGCCGTAGGGTCGACGCCGAAACAAATGACCTTCTCCATACTAGAAGAAAGATATGGAGGAGGTTATTTTTATGGAAACTTGGCTTATCACTGGTGGTACCAAAGGCTTGGGCCGCGCCCTGGTCGACACCCTTCATCGAAGCCATCGACAGGTCGTGTTTTGTTCCCGCAACCAGCGTGATGTGGATCAACTAGAACTGGCATTCAATGATAGTCCCGCTGTCCGCGGATTTGCCGGATCGGTCGATGATCCGGTATTTGTCCGCTCGCTCTTGGAACACACCATCGCAACCTTCGGGGATATTCACGGCATGATTATTAACGCAGCCATCGCCAGTCCGGTTACCGACGTGCTCGACCTGTCCATCACGCAGCTACAAGAAATGCTAGCGATTAATGTCATGGGCGCACTCTATCTTTTAAAAACCACAGCCCCTTACCTACTCTCTCAACCTCACGGGAAAATTCTAGCAATGACCAGCGATGCTAGTCATGCAGCCTACCCTGGTTGGGCAGGCTATGGCATGACAAAAGCGGCCCTCAATCTCTTGATCACCACCTTTGCGAAAGAAAATCCATCGCTTCATACCCATTTAGTGGACCCTGGAGATATGGACACGGCCATGCATCATCTGGCTCTTCCGGACGATCCCGGTCCGTTCCGCGACCCGATCGATGTGGCCGAAGCGCTCCTGCCTCTCATTAACGATAATCGTGAGTCGGGATGCTGGGAACTGATACCGCAGACTGTCCATCAGCTGGTCTTGCAGGAGGTGGGACAATGAATATCGATATGGTAAATCTGAATATGAGGGTACCCGCCGCAGTCCACCCTCCCGAGATCGAGGGGCGAGCCCGCGATCAGGTCAAACTTTTGACCATCGATCGTCAGACCGAGACGATTCGTCATGGATCACTGCCTGATCTTGCACAACAATTACGTCCCGGCGACCTGATTGTGGTCAACAATTCTATGACGATCGGGGCGTCGTTGCCCGCCAGTATCAACGGAATCCCCCACCGGGTACACTTGGCCGCACGGCTCTCCGCTCATCGAATCATTGCGGAACTGCGGACCGAAGACGGTTTACCCGATGCCACCAGCCTTCCCGTAGGCACCATCGTCACACTCACGCTTCCGTCTAGGACTGATCCTTCTCACGTAGGAATGATCACGAGCCATTTCCATCCCCATAGTCGACTATGGACACTCGATACCTCCACCGACTGGTACGAGGTTGCTGCCACTATTGGCCAACCGATTCACTATCACTACCTTGATGCGCCCTACCCGATTGAATACTATTCCACTGTCTTTGGACGGGTACCAGGCTCTGCCGAAATGGCGTCCGCCTCGCGCCCTTTTACACCAGAACTGGTGCATCGGCTGGTGGACCGTCAGATACAATTTGCCACACTGACTTTACACACCACTGTCTCGAGCCACGAAATTGACGCCACGACCGGGGATTTCCCGCTCGTTCCAGAATGGTACTATATACCTGCCCTCACCCGATCCCAAGTGCAGACCGCGCATGCGTCCCATCGACGGGTGATCGCGTTAGGAACCACGGTTGCGCGGGCTCTGGAGAGTTGGGAGTCTGGAATCGGTCATACCGGATGGACACAACACCTGATTACTCCCCATCATCCCCCTCGCATTACGTCGGGCCTAATCACAGGATTACATGATAGCTTTACCAGCCACCTCTTCCTCCTCTATGCCTATGCCGGAGAATTGTCCATTCGCAAAGCATATGCAGAAGCCGCAAGACAGGGATACCGATGGCATGAATTTGGCGACCTCTCTCTCATCCTGTAATACCATAGTGTCAATGTGGAGTGGTTTGATGATATTCTCAATGATGAAGGAGGTCGCGCCATGAAGAATCCATCGCTGTCATCGCCCCCCACGGTGTTGCAACCGCACGAATTAGCATTGGTGCGGGATATCGCTGAGGCACTTAATGAAGCCAGCGATATCTCTTCGGCGATGCAAGCCATTCTGCCCCAGATGGGACACGTCCTCGGTCTCACTACCGCCTGGGCTTTTCGGTTTGATGAACGTCGCTCCACGTTTGTTGAAGTCGGAGCGAGTGGGCTACCACCCGCTCTCGAACGAGACAATGCGGCCGCACTGAAATCGAGTTGGTGTGAGTGTCAAGAACGATTAGTGACGGGTAGACTGGATAGCGCCATCAACATTGTGCATTGTAGTCGTCTACGGGACGCTGAAGGCGACAAAAAGGATTTGGAATTCCACGCCTCAATTCCCCTCAAAATGGATGGCCGGCCTTTGGGTATCTTGAACGTGGCCGCTGCCGGCGCCCAAGTGTTTACCCCGACAGCATTAGATCTGTTACGGGCCATCGGTTATCACGTTGCTGTAACTATGGATCGCTCGGCACTGCTATCTGATATCCGCCGCCATAATCAGCAATTGCAGTCGATGCGGGCCATGGTGCGGGAACTGACGGGCCTTATGCAACAAGAGGCGATGTTCAACCGCGCAGTCCACCTGCTCTCCGACCAGCTGCACTATGAAGGCGTGGCCATTATCCAAGGGCAAGATGAGGTCATCGCCAAAGTGATTAATGGGGCTGCGGGCAGCATTCGAGAGTATTCGTATGAAGGCCATTCGAAGCTGTTACCTGAAAACGATCGGCTACTACTAGATAATGCCCGTTCGATGCTAACCATCGCGCTACCAGAATCTCCCTACACGCTTCGCGTTGAAAGCAGTCTGTGGAATGCCTTTTCACCGCTTGATGAGGAGATTCTTTCTGCATTCGCATCCCATTTGACGGCGCTTTTGGAGGAATGCCAACTCTATGCGCATGCCATGGACAGTGTGCGCTGGTCGGAACGCCGCCAATTAGCCGCGAACCTCCACGACTCCGTGAGTCAAAAACTGTTTTCCGCACAACTGCTCTTACGGTCAATGACCAACGATCCGGACATGCCGGTGTCTCTTGTCCATCAAAGCACTCGCGTGGCGGCCATTATCCAACAAAGTCAATCGGAAATGCGCCACCTGATTCTCACATTACGCGACGAGCAGGTACCCTTGGCAATAGAAATTCGTCACAGACTCTTACGCCTCAAAGAGGTCTTAGGGCGACGCCTGACCTGGCAAATTGAGGCCTCCGCTCAAAAAGTATTTTCGCCACCCATCACCGATGGAGTAATCCGTATTTTAGACGAAGGGTTGCAAAACTCCTTAAAACACGCCCCCCAGTCTCAGGTCAAGGTATTGTATCGTGAGAAGGAACACGTGGCTCTCTTATCCATCGAAGATGATGGG
>NZ_JBYCKN010000016.1:0-28918 GCF_057473405.1 Sulfobacillus sp. TH-112 | reverse complement strand
TCGGCGATATTACTGGTGATGACCACGATGGCATCGAGTGGGTGGACCAGTCGCGATTCATATCTCTTGCTGCTTGGGTGTGTGTCGCTGGGGAGTTTTATCTTGATTGAGCGGCGACAGAAGGAACCGCTCCTGCACTTGGAGTTATTTCGATTGCCTGTGGTGAGCTTTTCTTTTCTGGCCTCGTTCTTTCAAGGGTTGGGAAGTTTTGCGGTGCTCTTTCTCATCATGATGTATCTGCAGGGAGCACGAGGACTCAGCCCATTGGATGCGTCCTTACTGCTGGTTCCGGGATATCTTGTGGGGGGGATTGCGGGACCGATTGGAGGTCGACTGACCGATCGATTTGGAGCTCGACTGCCGGCCACCGTGGGCCTGGGACTGCAAGTGGTTGCCGTGTTGTTATATGCCCAATTGGCATCCACGACCACCTTAGCCCTCATTGTCATTGCGAGTATTGTGAACGGCATTGGTTCGGGTGGGTTTTTCCCAGCCAATAATACGGCCGTGATGAAAGGCGCTCCTCCTAATCAGTATGGTATCGCCTCCGGAATGCTGCGTACGTTTGGTAACATTGGAATGGTGATGTCGTTTGCGGCAGCGATCGTGATGACCTCAACCCGGATCCCGCGCGGACTGGCCTTTGCCATCTTCATCGGGACGACCAAACTTAATAGCCATATCCGCGACACCTTTGTCGCTGGAATCCATATGGCTCTTTATCTGTCGATTGTGATGCTGCTTCTTGCTACCGTAGCCTCATTATTTGCCAAGCGTCCTCAGGGAGAGGATGTGGCCGGGGCGTCGCGGGAGACCTCTGCGGTGTAAAGAGGGTAGGTCGAATTGAGGATGGCCATGCGTCTTATTCTTGGTGAATGAGACGCGTGGCTGTCTCTTTTATCGTATAAACCGAGATGACCCCATGTCCGCGTCCACTCTTTATAGCGGCAATCCGGCGATGGCGGCCCGATGCGGGTTTCGGAGCCTTAAGCGCCCTTTCTTTTTGGCCGAGGCGGATTCCTATTCTGGAAATGACCAAAGGACGGAGGAGATGCGATGCATCCCGAGATTCTATCAAATACCGTCTTGACGGCACTACCTAGATTGAGACCAGGGCCATTTCCTCACTCATCCAGGAGACGTGAGATGCGATATTCTCTCGACGCGCCATCTCTTTGATCGCGTCGTGCCGCGCGATGTCGCTCATTGGGCACACTAAAGGGAGTTCGCATTGTCACAAATGTGGAGGAGATTTATGAAAAAATCGAAGCCGCCTGGTAAACTAAAGGAAGAATCCCGAAAGCTTGATCGCGGTTCATCGCGAAAACGCTCGCTCACTCCACGAGAAGAGGAAAACGAGCGACTCAAAATTGAAGCAGTCCAAGCGTTAGGATTGTGGGAGAAGGTCGAAGAAGAAGGATGGGGTGCGTTAACTTCTGCGGAAAGCGGGCGGGTTGGCGGATTGATGACTCGTATGCGGTTTGAGGCGAAGCGACAAAGCCAGTCCTCGGAGGCCTCCCCGACATAAGAAACGGGGGAGAGGCATGTATTGGGAGCAACTTACGACAAAGACATTTCGTGAACAAATTCTTGGTCAGATTGATACGGTGATCTTACCGACTGGTAGTGTTGAGGCTCACGGCCAACACTGCCCTTTGGGGACGGATAATCTGGCACCATGGTATTTTTGCCAGCAGTTAGAAGCGAAGTTTCCTGATCGCCTATTAATCTTGCCTCCTATCCCTTATGGGCACACCTGGGAATTGGCCAACTACGCAGGGACTCTTTCAGTGCCCACCGAGGTCTTTACCCGCTATGTGGCGGAGGTCGCTAAAGCGACTCTGGCCTGGGGCATGAAGAATGTGGTGTTGATGAATGGCCATGGGGGCAACACCGGAGCCCTCAATGCCGCCATGGAAGATATTGCAGAACATGGCGGGCAGGCAATTCTCATTAACTGGTGGATTGACTACAGTCGCGACATTCTTACGGTCACCGAAGGCCAGGGCCATGCCGGAGAGGACGAAACCTCTGTCATGTTGGCGATTGCTGGTGAACACGTCAAAATGGATGACGCCTCGTTTAATCCCTATACCGCGAAATACCGTGTGAAAGCTGTCGGACTGCATGAGAAGACGCTGCGGCATGCCAATACCGGTGACGGGCGTCACGCCACCAAAGCTAAAGGTGAAAAGATTTTAGAGCTATGCACCGATCGCATGGTAGAATTGCTTCAAGATTTATGGGAAGATAATCTTTTTATACGCAAGGATTCATGAAAGGTGGCGCGGCGACGTGAGTGAAATGGTATTAGCAAAACGGGTGGCCCAATTGGCCCCTTCTCCGACGATGGCGCTCGACGCCAAAACCAAAGCGCTCATCAGTCAGGGGCTCGACGTAGTGAATTTGACTGCCGGTGAGCCGGATTTTGATACACCGGAACATATTCGGCACGCCGCTATTGAGGCCATCGGGCGTGGTGACACTCGTTATACCGCGGTGGGAGGCACAGTACGGTTAAAGGATGCCATTTGTCGTCGCCTATATGAAGATACGGGCATCACCTATAAGCCGGATGAGGTGTTGGTCTCCGTGGGGGCCAAACATTCGCTGTATAACGCGATATTGTCCTTAACCAATCCGGGGGATGGGGTGTTATTGCCGGTTCCGTATTGGGTGACCTATCCGGAGCAGATCCGGATAGCTGAAGGGGAAGTGCAACTGGTCAAGATTGCATCAGAGCATAAGGACGAACTTCAAGAAGAGGACTTGGAGGCAGCTTTGCGACCCAACAGTCGCGGTCTCATCTTAAATTCGCCGTCCAATCCGTCCGGTGCCGTCATTGGGCCAGCGCATCTTGAAGCGATTGCCAAATTTGCGGTCGAACATGATCTATGGGTGATCTCGGATGAAATTTATTCGCGGTTAGTTTACGATGGAATGAAACAAGTATCGATTGCGACCTTCCCAGGCATGCGCGAGCGAACCATTGTGATTAATGGGGTGTCTAAAGCTTATGCCATGACGGGATGGCGTATTGGCTACTCGGCTGGACCTCGGCACGTCATTCAAGCGATGGCCAATCTCCAGTCGCAGTCCACATCCAACCCAGCGTCTATGTCCCAGGCCGGGGCCGAAGAGGCGCTGACCGGGCCACAAGAACCGGTGGAAGAAATGCGGCGCGAGTTTGATCGACGGCGTCGATATGCGGTATCCCGTATTCAAAGTATGAAGGGGCTGACGGTGAACGACCCTAAAGGAGCGTTTTACTTGTGGGTGGGAATGTCGTCCGTCATCGGACGGACCATTGGTGGTCGGAAAATCACGTCGGCGGATGATTTGGCCCTGGCGTGGTTGGAAGAGGCGAGCGTCTCAGTGGTTCCAGGTAGTGGGTTTGGTGTCAATGATTACTTTCGGATGTCGTACGCGACATCAATGGAACGATTAGCCGAGGGACTTGACCGTATGGAACGCCTATTGGAGGAATGACGCGTATATGGGTTCGTCCGACACGATAGGAATTTTGGGGCTCGGTGTGAACAACCGGCCCTTGGTTCCTTTTTTAAGGGATATGGGTCACCCACTGATTATTTATGATCGCCGGTCGGCAAGTTCAATCGAAGAGGATTTAGTCGCGATGGGGCTCTCCCAGGGAATCAAAATTTGTGGCGGCGAGGGATATCTCGAGGCGTTGCGGGAGAGTGATATTGACACGCTTTATGTGACCCCGGGAATCAAGAAGTATGGGCCCCCTTTTGACCAATTAGTCGAACGCGGTGTGAAGTTAACGTCTGAAACGGATTTGTTTTTGTCGGTTTGTCCGGCGCCTGTGATTGGGATTACCGGGTCAGCCGGGAAAACCACCACGACGACATTAGTCGGTGAAACCCTCAAACGCGATGGACGTCGGCCGGTATTTGTGGGGGGAAACATTGGGCAACCGCTCTTGCCGACGCTCGGCGAGATGACTCCTGATAGTTGGGTCGTGATGGAGTTGTCCAGCTTTCAGCTCGATTTGGTGGAGCGTAGTCCTCATGGCGCGGCGTTATTGAATATTTCGCCCAATCACCTGGATGTCCATCGCGACTACGCTGATTATAAGATGGCGAAGGCCAATATTTTACGCTACCAGAGTAAAGAAGACTGGGCGGTATTGCCGTACCGGGATGCGGAGATAGAGAACCTTGTACCATGGTATCAAGGTCGGCCGGTGTTTTTTTCTCTGCATCAGGAAATTCCGCATGGCGCCTACTATCATGACGGTAAGCTGTGGTGGCGAGGGGGAAACGGGGCTCGACCCGTCGTGGACCGTCATGCATTTCACCTTTTGGGAGATCATAATGTCGCCAATGCGCTTGCCACCATTGCCATCGTGGCCTCGTCTGGCGCAGACTTGGATGCTTGCCGGGAGGTATTGGAGGACTTTCGAGGGGTGCCCCATCGTTTGGAAGTGGTGCGTCAACTGAATGGCGTAACCTATATTAATGATTCTATTGCGACTGCGCCAGATCGCACCATGGCTGCCTTGCGTGCCATTCAGCAACCGATCGTGTTAATACTGGGTGGGTACGATAAAAAGCTTAATTATGATACATTAGGCAAAGCCCTTAGTGAGAGTTCTGTGCGGACGGTTGTCGCGATGGGAGCCATACGAGAGACGATGGTGTCGATAGCGCGTCAATATACTGCGTGTGAGGTTCTGTCCGCAGAAGATTTTGATGACGCGGTCCTAACAGCCCATCAGGTTGCCCGTGAGGGCGATGTGGTTCTTCTGGCCCCCGCTGCCGCAAGCTATGATATGTTTAAGAATTTTGAGGACCGCGGCAAGAGATTTCGTGAAATCGTGGGCATGTTAGACACTAAGAGTCGCGAATAGCGACACAGGGAAAAGAGCGCCTTAAGAGGCGCCGATAAATGGAGGTTTAAGAGGTACATGCAACGTCAGGATATCCGGAACATTGCCATCATTGCGCACGTCGACCACGGCAAAACCACTCTGGTGGATGGGATGTTGAAACAGAGTGGTATGTTTCGCGATCCCACCCAACTACAAGACCGTGTGCTTGATTCCAACGACTTAGAACGTGAGCGGGGTATTACGATTTTAGCCAAGAATACCGCCATTAGTTATCGCGATGTGACGATTAATATTGTCGATACACCGGGACACGCAGATTTTGGTGGCGAGGTTGAACGCATTTTGAGTATGGTGGATGGTGCGCTCTTAATTGTGGATGCGCATGAGGGTCCGATGCCACAAACCCGTTATGTGCTGCAAAAGGCCCTTAAAGAAGGTTTGCGGCCGATTGTGGTATTGAACAAATTGGATCGGGAGGGTGCTCGTCCAGAAGAGGTACAAGAAGCTGTTCTGGAACTCTTTATTGATTTGGAAGCCAACGACGAACAACTGGATTTTCCGGTGGTATACGCCTCGGCCAAGCAAGGCATTGCCTCCACCGAGCCGGTCATTATTGAGGGTGGAAATTTGGAGCCTCTCTTTGATGCCATTATCGATCATATCCCCCATCCGGTGGGCGATGAGAGCGCGCCGTTGCAAATTCTTGTGACCACCTTGGATCATGATGATTATGTCGGTCGCATGGCGATTGGCAGAGTCCGTCAAGGCACCTTAAAGGCTGGACAGACGGTGGGATTGGCTCACGCCGATGGCACGTTTGAGAAAGTGCGGCCATCGAAAATGTTTGGACGGATGGGCCTCAAGCGGACTGAGGTGGAGATGGTGACGGTCGGTGACATTGTCACGTTGGCTGGTTTGAGTGGGGTTACCATTGGAGATACGGTGACTGATCCAGAAACTCCCATGCCCCTTCCGCCGATTCATATTGATGAGCCGACATTAACCATCTTAGTCGGCGTCAACACTTCGCCATTTGCCGGTCAAGAGGGCCAATACGTGACCTCGCGCCACCTGCGTGATCGACTGTTTCGTGAGCAAGAACGTAACGTGGCACTGCGCGTGGAAGAGACCGAGGATGCGGAAGTATTTCGCGTGTCGGGTCGCGGCGAATTGCACATTGGGATTCTCTTGGAGGAGATGCGGCGGGAAGGCTATGAGATGGAAGTCTCGAAGCCCGAAGTGATTTTGCACCACACACCAGAGGGACTCATGGAGCCCATGGAACGGCTCTACTTGGATGTGCCAGATGAATATGTGGGTGCGGTCATGGAACTATTAGGGCCACGCAAGGCCACCATGGTAGCGATGGGACAGGCAGGGCCCAATCAAACCCGATTGGAATTTGTTATTAGTGCTCGTGGCCTTTTAGGGTTTCGCTCGTCGTTTATCAATCAGACCCGTGGCTATGGAATTATGAACCACTTGTTTGAAGACTACGAACCCTATTCGGGAGTGATTGAGGAAATGCCGCGCGGAGCACTGGTGGCGATTGAAACGGGTGTGGCAACATCGTATGCCCTGGATAATGCCCAAGAACGAGGAGTGCTGTTCATTGGACCACAGACTCCTGTCTACGCGGGGATGGTGGTCGGAGAACACAGCCGACCGACCGATTTGGAGATCAATGTCTGTCGAAAAAAGCATGTCACCAATATGCGTAATGCCAATGCCGAAGAAGGGATTCGGCTCACGACGCCGCGCACCCTAAGCTTGGATCAAGCATTAGAGTACGTTAAGTCGGATGAATTGGTCGAAATTACGCCGAAGAATATTCGCGTGCGTAAAGCGGCCTTAGATCCGCATCAGCGCAAGCGTGAGCGGAACCAACGGCAGGCCTAAAATGGACGCACCATTAACCAATTTGTGGTCGGGTTATTCGTTGTTGCAATCCACCTTGAAGGTGGAGGAGATTCCGGGAGCGCTTCGCTCCCGGGGATTTCAGACAGCGCTTTTAGCAGACTTCGAGACCTTGGCCGGATTGGAAGCCTTTGATAGCTTAATGCGTGACGCGGGACTCTTCCCCTTACTGGGGGTGTCTCGCGTTGCTTCGTTTTTGGGGCAAGATCATATGGTGCATCTCGTAGCTCGTTCATCCGAAGGTTGGGGATCGCTGGTCCGATTTGCCGATTGGACCGGGGATGCCGTGCCGGAAGAGACCTGGCTTATACTGGAGGATTCCAGCCAGGCGTGGTGGAACACTGGTGAATTTGTTTCGCGCTTTCCGGAGCACGTCATCGTGGAATTGAGGCCGGATCAGCGATGGTTACTTGAGCAATTGCCTCCCCTCTGGCTATGGGTTCCGGCCAAACGGGTTCGATTTCTGGAAGCGGAAGATCAGATGGCCTACCACACGCTCACCAAAATCGGAGCTCTCACAGACGATCCGCAGGCGTCGTCCTTGCCACAGACTATCGGCGAGTTCAGCGTCCAATATCGCGATTGGCCCACGGAGCGTCTTTTTAATCCACCTGCAGGCCCGAGTGTCCTGCCCGACCGCGCCTTTAAGATGCCCACTATGGATGCGACTCCCAATGAGGCGTTATTGCGCTTGTGCGAGGAGGGCCTGGCGGAGCGATTGAAGAGAGATGCTTCAGAACCGGAACGGGAGCGGTTGCACTATGAGCTTGGCATCATTGCCCGCCTGGGATTTGCTCCTTATTTCTTGATGGTCCACGATGTTGTCCGATGGGCCAAACGTGTCGGCATTCGTGTGGGGCCCGGTCGTGGTTCTGCGGCCGGCTCCCTGGTCAGTTATGCGCTTCATATTACCGATATCCATCCGCTTGACTATGACCTTATTTTTGAACGGTTTCTTAATCCCGAGCGCCATTCTTTGCCCGACATTGATCTGGACTTTGAAGATGCGCGCCGCCTGGAGGTCATCCAGTATTTACGCACGCGTCACGGAACTGATCGGGTCGCGCAGATTGGCACCTATGGAACCCTCGGTGCCCGTGCCGCCTTACGTGACGTGGCCCGGGTCATGGGTATACCCACGACGTCCATCAATAGGGTGATGTCCTCGATTGAGTGGGGGATTAATGATAAGCTGCAGGATCATGTGGACGTTCTGCAGATGCGGATGCGGGAAGAGCACGTGAGTGAGAACTGGCTACGACTGGCAGAAAAATTAGAAGGGTTACCACGCCATCGTTCGACCCATGCCGCGGGGGTGATTATCTCTCCCATTGCGCTAAGTGAGGTCTTATACTGCCATGGCGATGCGGAATCGGGCTGGGTGACCGATTTTGAAATGGCCCAGGTCGAGCGCTTTGGGTTCGTTAAGCTGGATGTGTTGGGATTGCGTACGTTGGGAGTGCTATCGCATATCGAGAAGGCTCTCGCGATGGGCCCGGAGATGATGTCTCAAGTGGACGCAGAGGATGAAAAGACGCTTTCGCTCTTGGGTCGGGCCGACACCGATGGGATCTTTCAACTGGATGGTCGTGGCGTGAAGAGCCTTTTGCGGCAAATGCGGCCGCGCTCTCGCCAGGACATCATGGTGGTGGTGGCGCTTTACCGACCAGGACCGATGGATGCGATTTCCACGTATCTGGAACGACGTCGAAGAGGATTTACACCCTACGATGCTCTCGACCATTTATTGGCCGAGACATTTGGTGTTTTTGTCTATCAAGAGCAACTGATGTCTGCCGTTCAGAAAGTGGCGGGATTTTCCATGTCTGAAGCAGATTTCATCCGTCGCGCGATTTCCAAGAAGGATCATCAGCTGCTAGCTCGTGAAGGGGAACGGCTCATGCGCAATATGCAGGCCAAAGGGCACTCTCATGAGGAAGCAGAAGCCTTTTGGGGAAAACTTCGCGCCTTTGGAGATTATGGATTCAATAAGTCGCATGCGACCGCCTACGGGCTCTTAAGCTACTATCTAGCCTATCTGAAGGCGCACCATCCCTTGCACTTTTGGGCAGGGACACTTAGCCATGTGGAGTCCACCGAGCGACTGAAAACCCTCTTAGTTCATGCACAAAGCCAGGGGGCGACTATCTCGCCTCCGCACATTAATGAGAGTGACGTGGACTGGACTGTGAACAATGGAAGCATTCACGCGGGCCTGATGATTATTCGTGGATTGGGCGAGAGTGAAGCTGATAGCATTGTGGAAGAACGCCGTCAAAGAGGAGTGTTTCCCACTTTGGCCGCCTTTGAAGAGCGGGTGGGTCGGCGTCTTACCCCGCGGGCCCTCGATGCGCTGCAGCAAGCGGGAGCATTCAGGGGATTGGGTGTGCGGGGGCGTGCCACCCAGATGAGCCTTTTTGACAGTCCTCTCTCTCGTCCTAGTAACGAGGAGCCCGTGAATGTTGCTGCGGCGTTGGGTTTTTCCTGGCCGGTGGCGGACGGCCCCATTTTCGTTCGGCTCAACGATGGAGTGGATGTTAACGGAGTCACCCACGTCATAGAGCAGTTGGGCGAGAGGTTTCAGGGATCCCATCCGGTGCAGATTATCCATGAAAAAAAACGGGTCCATCGCGTTCCGGGTGTGTTACTGCAAGGCGACATGGAGTCCATTCAACAACTCAAAGAAATCCCCGGCGTATCGGGCGCCGGACGCCATGTCATCGACAGTGCATTATAGGAAGAGGAGACGTACGTCTCTCAATTAGGGGATCGCGATCCCCTAATACCCGACCGGCTCCCGTACCGGCTCTTCCGTGAATCCTGCATGATGATTCACAAACCGTCCGCTGACAAAGAGCAGATCAGATAAGCGATTGACCCACATGAGGACCGCTTGCGGGACTGGCTCCACCTGATTGAGAGCCAAAATCTTGCGTTCGGCCCGACGAGCCACGGTGGTGGCCCAGTATAGCGCGGTGGCCGCAGGCGTGCCTTCGGGAAGCGTAAAGGGCTTCCATGGTGGTAGGCTGTCCCGCAGAGAATCAATCAGTTTCTCAAGGGATTCGGTATGGGACTTCTGAGTCAGAACCGCCTCCCCCTGGTGCTGGCTGGAGAGGTCTCGGCCAACCAGAAACAGTCGCTGCATAATCTCTTTGAGGGCCAATTCGAAGGTCGTCCACAAAGCCTCTGGGTTTGCGGGCCGTTCTTGCTCAACGAGAGCCCGTGCGTGTCCCAGAGCGGTGTTCAACTCATAAAGGGTCCCATACGCTTCGACCCTCACACTATGTTTTGCAATCTTCTCTCCGTGTCCCAGCCGGGTAATCCCGGAGTCTCCTTGGCGGGTATATAATTTTGAGGGCATAGCTTTCTTCCTCTCGTTAGAGTCTCTTGGTGATCACCTAGTCGCGCCATTGGACGCGTTGATCTATCGTGCTGCGCAGACTTTTAGATGACATATCGGGATAACCGAGTCGCACGAAGGCGACGGGACGTTCGTCTTCTGACAATTGGAGAAAGTCACGAATTTCGGGAGCGTCCATCAAGGGACCCGTGGTCCAGAAAGTGCCCAGGCCCAGGTCATGCGCGCGGAGCATGATATTGTATGTGGCCATCGCACAGGAAGCATAATCTTCTTCTCGTCGCACCGGGTTCGAATCTAAGGATTGAATCGTCACGATGATCCACGGAGCCTCGAGAAACTCACTTTTAGACCGGAGTGCTCGTTGTTCGGCGTGTTCCTGCCCCTGTCTCTTGCGTAAAACAACATCAAATCGCAATTGTGCTAAATGTTCTTTGGATGAGCCGCGAAGCACAATAAAGCGCCATGGTTCACTCACATGGTGATTGGGAACCCAAGGCGCATAAGAGAGAAGATCGCGCACGGTATCCTCTGGTACTGTGCGATTACTGAACTTGCGAATTGATCGACGACTAGTGAGAGCTTCATGCAATTCCATGGCTGTCCTTCTTTCTCGATAGTACCTTTCATGGTACACCAAGAAAAGAGGGAGAAACTAGTCCACTTACGAAGATGCCGAGACTTGATTGACGGTGAGAATCACGGTGCCGTCATGCAAGTCATGGGCGATGGCATTGGTAATGCGACAAATCCACATGGCGATCCGGTCTCGTTCAATCTCATTGGGTGCAAGAAAGACCGGTGCCATCCCGCCAATGACGGCATTTTTATTAGTGGTGACGATAGCAAACATAATGGGTGTAGCAGCATCAGCCATGGGATTTCTCCTTTCGATTCTTGGTGTTGGTTAAGGCGGACCATTTCCCGGATTCGAGCACGGGGACTTTTTTAATCGCGCGAATGAGCGCCTCCATGTCACGCTCGACCGGCAAAATGCTAAGCCCTGCACTGCCGGTTCCTTGCGGCATGTCCATGCGGCATAGGGGGGCCTGTTCCGGGTACCCGACATCTTTTTGAACTCCGACGGCAACCGCGGCTTCATGGGCTATCGCTTGCCTTTGGGAAATATTCCACAGCACCGACTCCCCTCGCGGCCCTTTGGGTTTGAGGACCACCGCCAGACCATATTTTCTCCATCGTTCGCGGGAGTCTTCGAGCCCGACTTCCATCATCATCACCGGGCCGGCATAGAGTAGGGTCCCTTTTTCAAACTGAATCTCTGCTGGTTCAACATCAATGAGTTCGCCGATACGCGGACCAGACATAAAAACCTCTCCGACAATGAGAAACACGATACCGGCGATGATACCAGCAATGACGTTCCACTCCGCGACCACCGAGGTGGCCAGTGCGACGAGCATGGCGAGATAGTTGCGCGCTTCATAGGTAATCGCAATTCCTTCAATATACCCGGCACCGCGGCCAACCAAAATGAGCCCTTCTTCATGCTCTAAGGTTTGTCGCTCGGTGGTACGCACATCGCGAAATTGAGTGGCCGCCAAGGTTAAGAAGGTGGCCGCGGTAAACTCTTTACCCAATAGCGACACAATGATGCTGGAACCAATCATGGCCGCAATGATGCCGAGCGCTAATTGGGAGATGTATCCCGAGGGATAACCGGGATAGTGACTCTTTCCGGAACGTAGGTAGAGCAGTCGCGACAGAAATCCTGCAATAAATCCGATAATCATCGGATCCCAGTTAATCGGGGCTGACGATGAGCCTGACATGGTATCCTCCTCGTGCTTTCGGGTATGGTCTTCTTTCGGTCCTAGTGTTTCCAACTCCGAGTCATTTACGCGCGTATTTTGGTAAGTGGCCGGGGCACTCTATGGCGTAGCTAAAACCGACAACCGGCGGAAATTTCTTTGGAGTGTGAAGGACCCATGGCCAGGTTTCTCTATTGTCGCGATCACCAAACCCTTGAATCAGACGATTGGCCGCCATCATCAGACGCTCTCTGGGTCGATCTAGGTCCCGAGGACCAGGGACGGGTGCGGGAAGTGGTGCAGCATCTCTATTCGGCACATCCCGCGGTGATGCGCCATTTGCTGCATGGCGATAGTCATCGGCCCAATCTTTTGGTGGATAACGATGCCATCAGTTTTATGCTGGCACTGATTCCGGTTGAGCCCGATCGTCCGTTGCATCATTTGAGCTTTGTGATCGGGGAGCACTTTCTGGTCACGGCGCACTTAGCTGATGCTTCGCACGTGGTCGACCACGCCTATGCGTATGTACAGAACAATCACCTCTTGGATGAAGGAGTCGACTTTGCTCTCTATGAGGTGCTTATCCGTCATGTGGTGGCACTACGAGAAATGGCGAATCACCTCGATGCCGAATTTGAACACTTGCATCGGGTGCTGCTAAAACATCCCTATAAGAATATGTCCAATGACATTTTGGCGCTCAGAAAACGGGCAATGGCAGCCAAACACGTGCTGAATCCTGAAGGGACCGTCTTCGAACTCCTCAAAAGCAGCGACATGCCCTATGTGCAGAAGAACAATCGTCCCTATTTTGAAGAGGCCTCCTTTGTGATGGATGAAGTGGTCTCCGAGGTGCAGGGGATCCGTGAAGGACTGGCGGAAATGGTGGAGGCATACACCTCCTTACAATCCAACGAGATTAATCTGGTGATGCGATTTCTCACCGTGTTATCTGTTTTAGCACTTCCGGCGACCACCATTGCCTCGATTTATGGCATGAACTTCGACATCCCCGAAATCCATTGGAAATATGGCTACTTCTATTCCCTCACGGTCATGGCCTTGGTCACCATACTGTTACTACTTTTAATGAAAAAACGCAGTGGGCAAGGTTAATCATGGCAAAAACTGGAGAAAATGGAGGAGAGCCATGATGGAGGAATAGAGGAGGATTTACATGTCCGATATGTCACTGTTTGCCTTTGATGCCAGTTCGTCGGCGCCGTGGCAAGGCACCTTTCATGAGTATTTAGATCAAGTTGAAGCGACTCCAGATATTGCGAATTCTGCACATCAGCGCCTTTATCGGATGATTTTGTCGCATGGCATGGCCACCGATACCGGTACCTACCCCTTTTTTTCATCGGTTCTCTTTGGCATGGACGAAACCTTAACCCAACTGGTGCAGGATTATCTCAAACCGGCGGCGCTCGGATACGATGTGAAAAAACGTATTCTGCTGCTGGTGGGACCAGTGAGCGGAGGAAAGTCGAGTCTGGTGGCACGACTAAAACAAGGATTAGAGGATTTTAGTCGCACCGATGCCGGCGCTCTCTACGGTATCAAGGGCTGCCCTATGCATGAAGAGCCGCTCCATTTAATCCCCAATGCTCTGCGCGACACCGCGATGCGTCGCCTCGGGGTGCGAATCGAGGGAGACCTGTGTCCCTGGTGTCGCTATCACTTAGAACATGAGTTTCAGGGGCGTTTCCATGATGTCCCCGTTGAACGGGTGATGTTGTCTGAGCAGCGTCGCATCGGTATTGGGACCTATGCGCCGTCAGACCCGAAAAGTCAGGATATTAGCGAGCTGACCGGGTCAGTGGACTTTCACCAGATTTCCCAATACGGGAGCGAATCGGACCCGCGGGCGTTCCGTTTTGATGGCGAGCTCAATATTGCTAATCGCGGCCTCATGGAATTTCAGGAGATGCTGAAGTTGGACGAAAAGTTCCTCTATCACTTGTTGTCACTGAGTCAAGAAGGGAACTTTAAAACCGGACGTTACGAACTCATTTCCGCGGACGAAGTGATCATTGGGCACACAAACGAACACGAGTATCGAGCGTTTATCCAAAATCCCCGCAATGAAGCCCTAAAATCCCGCTTGTTCATCGTGCCAGTTCCCTATAATCTCGATTATCAAGCGGAGGTCAAAATCTATCAGAAGTTGGTCGGATCTTTCAAGGATCCCGCGCATCATATGGCCCCGTATACGCTCGAGAGCGCAGCGGCCCTTTCGATTGCGTCGCGCATCAAAGAAGTCGCTAAGCCAGGTGGAGATCGGCAGGGCAAGTTTAAAGCCTATGTGACCGGAGCGGATCCCGATAAGGTTCGGCAACTTCAGCATGAGGGACGCCTCGAGGGCGAGGGATTTGATGGTCTCGATCCGCGCTTTATGATGAATCGATTGGCGCAAGTCTTTTCGTCGACTCGGCACGAGTGCGTGGATGCCATTGATGTCTTGCACTCGATTGAAGAGGGAATGAATCAAGATCCTTTTATTGAACGTGGTTATCGAGAACGGGTGGCAGAGTGGATCAACATGGCTCGCGAATGGTATGAGCGTCAGGTGGAAGTCGAGGTGTTAGAGGCGTTTGCCAACGATTGGGGCGATGAACTGACAAACCTCTATCACAACTATGTGGACAATGTCACCATGGCAGTTACTTCTATGCATAATCGATCGGTGGATGAGCGTTTAATGCGATCGGTCGAAGAGAGGATGGGGATTAGTGAAATCCAAGCAGCGGGTTTCCGCGAGGAAATCTATAGCCGCTTGGACATGGCGAGAAAACAGCATCGCCCCATGAATTTTTTGGAGCACAGTGCGTTGCATCGCGCCCTCAAGGCCAAGTTGCTGGATGACATGCGTGATGAAGTGAAGATTACCACCGCCAGTCCCGTCCCCGACCGCCGGGTATTAGAAAAGATTGAGCGGGCGTCAGAACGCTTGGTGGCCACGGGGCGCTATTGCCCGCACTGTGCCGCTCAAACCATCCGCTATGTGGGGAGCCTCCTTAACCGATGAAAACCACCTATAGTGTCTCTCATAGTCATTGGGTCGATCGACCGTTATATAGTCCTGAAAAACATCGCCATCAGGCTAAGGTGGATGAAGCGATCCGTCAGCATTTGGCTGACATGGTGAGCGAGGAAAAGATTGTGGTGACTGACGGTCGCCGCACGCTTTCGTTACCAATTCCGGAATTGAAGGAATTTCGGATTCGATTTAATCCTGATAGTAGCGAATCGGTCGGTTATGCAGAACAGGACGGGTCGGGCTCGGGTCGCTCGGGAGACTCCAGTGAAGGGCATGCCTCCGTCAGCAAAGAGGCCGGAATTGCGCCTGGAGCTGACTTGGAAGAACAGGAAGTGAGTTTGGAGGAAGTCCATCGCGCAGTGTTCTCGCAATTGGAGCTGCCAAATTTGGATCTGACCAAACCATCTGAAGGGGGAGGGCGCCAGGCAGCCCCGGTGAGCGTAGCGCGCCATGGGATTATGGCGTACTGGGATCGGCGTCGCACGTTGGCCCACCAGTTGCTGCGTGAGGCGCGAAGTCGCGAAAAAAGCCATACCCTATTTCCTGAGGACTTACGGTTTTGGGTGCATGAAACGGTCAGCGATGACCGCGGCGGAGCCGTCGTCATTGCGATGATGGATACCTCCGGATCGATGGGCAGTTTTGAGAAGTATTTGGCCAAGAGTTTCTTTTTTTGGACATCTGAGTTTCTAAAGGAAAAGTATCCTCACGTGGAACTGGTGTTTTTGGCGCATGACGTACGTGCCCGTGAGGTGGATGAAGAGACCTTCTTTCATCGCGGAGCCTCAGGCGGTACGGTGTCGTCATCGGTCTATCGGTTGGGACTCGAGATCATTCGACGCCGGTTTCCGCCCTCCCAATATAACGTCTATGCGTTTCACTTTACCGATGGCGGCAACCTCACTTCCGATAATGGGTCTGCGGTAGAGAACGGTACGATGTTGGCGCAAGAGGCCACGCTCTTCGGCTATGGGGAGATTCACGATACGGAACGTAATCCGTCTCCCTTATATCAAGAGTTCCTCAAGGTGCCGGGGGTGGGAGTGGTGGTGCTGCGAGATAAGGGGGATATCTTTTCCGCCATGCGCACCTTTTTTGGAAAGCGGGAGGAGGGCGCCGGTGCTTAAGACAGAGAAAGTCTGGGATTTGGTGGAACGCGTCGCGCCCATCGCCACCGCCCATGGGCTAACGTCGGGCCATGTGCATTTTGAAATTGTGCCGAGCGACACCATCCAACTGTTGGCCGCGCATGGTGGGCTTCCGGTGCGCTATTCTCATTGGAGTTTTGGTAAAACCCAGCAACGGCTGAAGACCGCGTTTGATTACCGACTGACCCAGATCTATGAGTTGGTGATTCATAGCAACCCGACCTACGCCTTCATTGATGAAACGGTGACAGAATCTCAAGCGCTCCTGATCGTGGCTCATGTCTTGGCACATGCGGATTTCTTTCAGCACCATCGCGGGTTTTCCGAGCTTCCTAAAGACATGGTATCCCTCTCCTCACGCCATCATCGCCGATTGTCGGAATGCTACGATCGCTATGGGGCTGAGGCCGTTGAAACTTTAGTGGACGCCGGACATATTCTTGCGGACTTCAGCGGAGAAAGTCTTACTAGGGCGCCGATGGGTCAGAAAAGCGATGATGTGTTGGGATTTTTGGTGCTTCATGCCCCGTATTTGGAGGATTGGGAGAGACAAATACTGGAAATAATTTGGCAAGAGGCGCGATATTTTTGGCCTCAGCAAATGACCAAAGTGGCCAATGAAGGGTACGCGACCTTTATCCACACCTCGATGATACGAGAGATGTCCTTAAGTGCTGAAGAGTCTTGGGAAACGGCCCGATTGAATGCACAGATCGTACAGGCTAATCCTCCGCAGATGAACCCCTATCGTCTCGGATATGCGCTATTTAAACAAGCGTACCTTCTTGGGGGTATGAGCGAGGTTCAAAGAGCACGGGACTTGTATGATGATGTCGGATTAGTGCGAGCGTACTTTAGTGAATCCTTGGCTGAGCAGGCGGGCCTCGCGGTATATCGTGAACGTGAGCCGGATGCCCCACCGCGTTATAAAGATATATCGGTGCATTTGATTCGCGATTTGGAGCGAGCTGGATTGCCGCGGGTGACGGTAGAGTCAGATGCCTCAGGTCTGATATTGCGTCACCTCTATGATGGCAGAGAACTGGACTACGCGATGGTGCCAGAAGCTTTGAAGGCGATCGCAGCGCGCCTCTGGAAAGGGCCAGTAACCCTCTATACGGTAAGACAAAACGTCCCTTATCGCGCCTTGCACGATGGCACAGATTTTTATGATCAATCGGTGTCATAGGCGGCGACTAAAGTTCGCGTCCAGCACATCGTCTCGTTGGGAGGGGCTGACGTCACGGATAGCGGATTGGGTCGTCATCCTCCGATATACTCATGATGGTGGAGTTTAAATGTTGATGGTTGTCGTACCAATGTTGTCGCTGTACACCGATCGCGGATAAGCCCCAGTTTTCGTAGAAGCGCAACGCCCGTCGGTTGGTGCTATCCACTTCAAGTTCGATTCGATGTGGGTTAAGCATGCTGAATGCATAATGCATAGTCCAGTATGAGGAGAGTGGCTTCGATACCATGGCCTCAGCCGGTGCAGGAGCTATCGGCACGGCGGGGATGCCTTCTCGGCCTTGGCTGAATGAAGCACCGCAACAAGAAAAAATGGACGGATAACCGTCCATTTTTCTTAGGTGCGACACGTACGAGTCCAGAGATGATATTAGCGGTTGCGACCGGCCATGTTCTGTTCGGCCATTTCGATCATCTTCCGGACCATGTGTCCGCCCACAGCGCCGCATTGACGTGCGGGAATCTCTCCCCAGTAGCCATCGTCAACGCCCTGTAAGCCGAGCTCGTGGGCGACCTCGTACTTGAATTGGTCAAGCGCCTTTTGGGCTCCTTGAACCAAAGCGCGATTGCCAGTGTTACTGCCTCGTGCCATCTGTCTCACCTCCTCATTGCGAAGTGCTGTTAGTATGGCCCGGGGAAAGGCTTTTAGCCCGGTAAGTTTTACCGCCGGAAAGGCACTGGCGGCTAAAAAAACACCCCTCACGAGAGTTTCTCGCGAGGGGCCTTGGAGCGAGGACGCGCGGTGGGAGAACTCTTCACGCCTCCCCCACCGCGCATGCTGCGGGGCAGCATTTGTTGTTCATTAATCAGGAACCAGGCAATAATGGCGGTCAAAGCAGCCAATCCGGTGGCCCCCCAAAAGACGGCGTAACGGTGGACCATCGCCATACTGAAAACGGGCGGGCCCAAGGCGACGCCGAAAAAGCGCACACTGCCATAGAGGCTGGTGACGACCCCACGCTCTTTGGTGGTGACGGAGCTGGTCACCATCGTGTTAATCGAAGGCAATACCGCCCCGGTGCCAATGCCCTGAAACACCAGTACCGAGAGGGCTATGAAAACATTACGGGTGGCGAAAAACGGTTCTACAGCCATGGAAGCGGCGATGAGAAAAAGACCAATAACAATAATCCGGCGAGCCCAACTCGCCAGCCGCTTTTGCAACACCGTGCCCGAAATGTAGGAAGTGATGGCCGATGCTAATACCGGAATGGCGATCAAAAGACCGCGAGTGATTTCCCCATATCCAAAGGTTTTTTCCAAGATATCCGCTAAATAGCTCAATACCCCGAACAAGATAAAGAGTACCACCGCTCCGCCGAGAAAGGTCGCCAAAATGGAACGTCCTTTGGTGCGAAAGGTGTCTTTGAGGTTGTTGAAATACTGACCAAATCCAGCATGGTTCTTCTCTTGACGGGGTTCTTTGATCACGATCCACACCAAAATCGCTACCGGAAAGGATAAAATCCCATAGGCAAAAAAGGGAACAAACCAAATAATTAAGGCTAAAAGCGATCCCGCAATGGGTGACACGACTTTGCCTAGGCCGTTCGCGGCTTCAAGAAGTCCCAGCGCCCCTGCTCGCTTCCGGGATTGAAACATGTCTCCTGCGACCGCCATGGCGAGCTGATAGGTGCCTCCGGCGCCAATCCCTTGCAAGAGTCGAAAGGCCATAATAAAGCCATAAGGATGAGCCACCCACCAGGACGAAAAACCGGCGCCGAGGCCACCGAGCCCATAGAGAATCAACGAGGGCACCATGATGATGCGTCGGCCAATGCGATCGGACAGTGCGCCGGCAAAGGGAATGATGATCCCGGCGGGAATTGAAAAAATGGTTATAATCAACCCGACTTGAAATAGGCTTAAATGCATGACTTTCATCATCTTCGGCAAGACCGGGATGAGCATGGAATTGCCCAACACCATAATGAACGGCACGAGACACAGTACCCAGAGTTTCATCGCATGGGACTCTTGATCGTTCGTTCGACCTTTCATGTAGGCCATCAATCCGAACCTCCTCCGTGTGGCTTTCGTTTTAAGGTCTCCTTGGGAAGGACGGAAAATCCCGTCAAAATTTGGCCAATCACCGAGATCGGTCGATCTGAATAAGGTGTGAAAGATCGCATCGAGAACTTTTGGGAGGGTCATTAATGCTCAAACATGACGGTGAAGCTTGGCTGGATATCCTTGATTTTCCTTATAAAGAACGGACTGTGAAACCCCGTTCGACCGGTCTGTCGATGATTATTGATAAGGGTCTTGGACTCACAGACACGAAAGATTTGATGGATTTAGCGTCTGACTACATCGATCACTTGAAATTGACCTTTGGGACCTCGGCATTTTATCACACCCGTCTCTTACGTCAAAAAATTGAGATGGTGAAGTCCTATGGCGTGCACATTTTCCCCGGCGGCACTTTTCTCGAGTTAGCCTTGTTGCAAGGACGGATCATTGAATACTTGGATCGCGCTCGTGAACTGGGATTTACTGGGGTGGAAATTTCTGACGGCACCATTGATATCGATCAAGAGACCCGGCACAATACTATCAAACTTGCCCGCGCCTATGGATTTGACTTGGTGGTGAGCGAAGTTGGGAAGAAAGATCCGCGTGATCAAGACCATACTTTGCCGCTTTATGACCAGGTGAATTGTGACTTGGAGTCCGGTTCCGATATCGTGATTGTAGAAGGACGAGAAAGTGGTGAAGGGGTGGTAATTTACGATGAAGAGGGCAATATCCTCAGTAGCGAGATTGATGATATGGTAAGCCATGTCAAGGATACTAGCCGTCTTCTGTGGGAAGCTCCACAAAAAAAGCAACAGCAAGAACTCATTATGCGCTTTGGACCAAATATTAATCTCGGCAATATTCAGCCTCAGGATATACTAGCGCTAGAGGCACTCCGAGTGGGGCTACGTGGAGACACATTGCGACAATACTATTTGACATTGAGTGGTATGGTAGAGCCAGTGAAGTGGCCTAAGGCGAGTATTAGAGAGGGATAATTGTGGGAAGAACAATCGATGTGGCGTTTCGCTACCAAGATGCCGAACTGGAGCATCTAGGGGCTGTGGCGGTAATTGATACATTGCGGGCGACCACCACCATGACGCATATTTTATCGCAAGGGGCACTGGCCATCAGGCCAGTCAAACAATTGGAAGAGGCCTATGCTCTCAAAGAGAAAAACGCCCAGTTATTATTGGGAGGAGAACGGCATAGTCGACCGCCGGAGGGGTTTGACGGCGGCAATTCTCCGTATGATTGGCCCAGTCGCAAGGTGCGTGGCGAGCGGGTGGTGTTTACCACCACCAACGGGACAGCCGCCATTGATCAAGTGCGTGCCATACCTCGATTGGTGTTAGCGGCACTTACCAATGCCACGGCGGTATCCCGTTATCTGTGGGAACTGGAGCGGCCCGTGCTAGTCGTGGCAGCGGGAACCCGCGGTCGCATCGCCCTAGAAGATGTGCTGGCCGCAGGGGCGGTGGTTCATGATTGGCCCCAATCGGCGATGACCGATGCCGCGCGCATAGCGGACGCGCTTTTTAGTGAAAACCGCGACCGATTACAAGAAGCGATTATGCAATGTGAACATGGGCGTAGTTTAGCGGCCATGGGTCTTGAGCGCGATATGGAATTTGCTGCTCGCTATCAGAGCACCGATGTGATTCCGGTCATGTGTTCCGACGGATGGATCCGCGCTAATACGTAATATGCGTTAGACGAGTGCTAGGCTGCCGACCTTTATGGTCGGCATTTTTATTGCGCACAAGACATATGTATTGCCGTCGGGCTAGGACGAGGAGGCACCATGTTTAACACCGAAAATGTTGGACTCATCGTTTTATTATTATTGGGTCTCGTGGCTCGGTCAAACCTGGTCGCAGCCGCCGCCACTATTCTATTGATGCTGCGATTTACTCGGCTCACCTTTGTGCTTCCGGTATTAGAGCGTCGTGGGGTGGAAATCGGATTACTCTTTTTGACCTTGGCCATGTTAGTGCCGTTTGCCTTAGGGAAGGTGAACCTGAAAGAGGTGGGCAAGAGCTTTTTTACGATTCCAGGGATCATGGCGTTAGCTGGCGGAGCTATTGCCACCCACCTTAACGGTCGAGGACTACACATGTTAAATGAGCAGAGCCACCTCATGATTGCCCTGATTGTGGGGTCCATCATTGGCATCGTGGTATGGGGTGGTATTCCTGTTGGGCCTTTGATGGCCGCTGGAGTGACCTATATCATGCTCGAGACCATTACTTTTGTCAGTCGTTGGCTGAAGTGATGATCCGATTAAATGAAAGGGTGGGCAGTGGTGTCAGATGATATTTTTCTGCGCGGGATGATTCTCATTCGCTTTCTTTCAGCCTCCATGGAGTTTACCGGAGCATTTTTGATGTGGCGATATTATCGCCTCGACATGGCGGTGAGAATTAATGGGTTTTTGGGGCTGGCGGGTCCTCTGGTTCTCACCTCGACCATGCTTTTGGGGATTGCGGGGCTAGCAACGACGCGGATGCCCATCGGGAAAATTGTCTGGATAGGGATTGGAGTGGCATGTATTCTTTGGGGAACCACCCGTTAGTTACAGGAATTTACGCAATCGTCAGACGTCATTTAGCCGGTCTCCTCGCTTTGACGGTGCTGTTTTGCTATATTCCTTGGGGAGTTCGCCAACTCACGTCTCCCAAAATATTGGCGGGATCCCAGACAGTGGTCAGGCATATTCGCGCACCGGGACGGTGGATTGTGCTTATTATTGACGAGGATTCGCCTAAGAGCGTCACTCCGAAGGTCTTGGACGATTTAGTCAAAGTGCACGCGAAGGCCACATTTTTCTTTCCGACAGTGCACAGCGCCTCTCTAAAGATCCCTATTGAAGAGATTCTGCAGGCGGGAGATGCGGTGGGCAATCATACCGAGGGCCATATTAATTTGGCAGCCCATAGTCTGACGGAGGATGTCCACGATCTGACCCAGGCCAATAGGACGCTACAATTTTTTGGCGCACCGCGACCCACCTGGCTGCTTCCCCCTTATGGAGCTATCAATCATACCGTGCTGCGGGCCGCCCAAGAGACGGGTCTGCGTTTAGTCCTGCCGAGCCGTGGCGATCGCGTGGATAACCTCGAAAACAGGCAATCAGCTATTATTCAAGAGGTCATGTCTCATGTGGAACCGGGGGACATTCTCATGTTTCATGTGACGCGCTTATCGGGCGAGAGTTTAACGGCGCTTCCGTTGATCATTCAATTGTTGGTGGTCGAAGGGTATCATATAGGCAGCTTGAGTGAGGTTGATGGCCTGAGACGTTCGTAATATTGGACGAAGCGAGATATCATGGCGATAATAAGGACGGATGGGTGAAGTAAATGCGTATTATCGGTGGTGAAGCGTCTGGCCGACGTCTCAGGGCGCCGCAGGGTTCGTATACACGGCCGACAGGGGATCGCGTGCGGGAGGCACTCTTTAATATTTGGCAAGGGATTATCCCAGGATGCGTATTTTTGGATGGCTATGCGGGAACGGGAGCGATGGGGTTAGAGGCGCTATCACGAGGGGCGGCGCAGGTGACGTTTTGTGAACCCCATTTTGCGGCCATGAAAGTGCTAAAAGATAATGTGCGGACATTGGGATACGGGTTGACAGACAAGCACCTCGACATCTTGCCGATGTCGCTGGAAGAGGCACTCAAAGGCCGCCTTTCGACACAAAAATTTGATGTGATTTTTTGCGACCCGCCGTGGGACGTTGGGATATCGAACCAGGTCGAAGAGGCGATGTCGCGGATGATTTATCCGGGCGGTATGGTGGTCATTGAAAGTCGTGCGTCGCAACCCATCGTGGAGTTGCCGGGCCTGAGTCAATTATGGACGCGCCGATACGGGGACACCCGGTTAACGGCATATCAGGGTATGTGAAAGGAAAGCGAGGTGGGTCTGACGATAGCCATTTATCCGGGATCTTTTGATCCGTTGCATAATGGCCATTTGGATGTGATTACGCGGGCGAGTACGGTCTTTGATCAGGTGATTGTGGCGGTATTTGTGAACGCCTCCAAGCGGCCGCTATTTGATGGTGATGCACGTTGCGAATTGGTACGCCACGCCACGGCTGCGCTTCCCAATGTGGTGGTGGAAGTGGGAGATGGGTTGTTGGTCGATTATGCGCACTCACGGGGAGCAGGAATTATTCTTCGAGGACTGCGCGCGGTATTAGATTTTGATTATGAGTTTCAGTTTGCTCTGATGAATAAAAAAATGGCTCCGGATATCGAGACCGTGTTTATGCTGACTAATGAGACGCATGCCTACCTTAGTTCTACACTCATTAAGGAATTGGCCAGCTATCATGCCGATGTGACCGACTTAGTGCCCCCCCCGGTTATGCGAGCCCTACAACAGCAATTTAAGGATAAGTGAGGTGCGATGAAGTGGAACCCAATGGAGTGGTATCGGAGGTCGCCTATCTATTAGATCAGCTCGAAACGTTAGTGGATCGCGGGCGTCGTATTCCGTTTGGACATCAAGTGTTGGTGGATAAAGAAGAAATCAAAACGGCGGTTGAACAAATACGCCATGCATTGCCTGAAGAGGTACGCCAAGCGCAATGGGTTATCAAAGAACGGGATCGAATTATTGAAGAGGCGGGTCGCGAAGCGGATAGGCTGATGACAGATGCGTTGAGCCGTGTTCATCAACTCGCCGGCGATTCGGAGATTGTCAAGGAAGCTCAAGAACGAGCCGACGGCATTATTCGTCAGGCCGAGCAGCGCTCAGGCGAAATGCGGGTTGGCGCTATCGCTTATGTGGATGACATGCTGCGCGGTCTTGATGAAGAACTCACACGCCTCAAAACCACCGTGGATCGGGATCGGCAAGCACTGAAGCCTTCGGCAAAAGTGGCTAACGAATCATAGCCGTCACTAAGGGGAAGAACGTGATCGCGAGGAGGGTCTGGGTGAGACGATATAAAAGCCAGCGGAGGCGATCTTTCGGGGTAGACGGCATCAACCATAAAAGGGGGATCCAATAGATGAGACCCCCAAACGACAGCCAGAAGAGTGTCCCCACAGTGAGCACCGATTTTTTCATCCAGAGGATGGCTAACGGATCGACAAGCCATCCTAAGTGATCACCGGGCAGGTGGTCATGTATGAGAAGCGCCATGGCGATTCCTAAACCCATAATGGTGGTCCAATTCATTCCGTCAAGCACCCAAGTTCTTGGGTGAAAGGACCGGGGTGAAGAAATTCTTGGCGCACTGTGGTGGGAGGGAAACAGCCATTGTGGAGAGATTATAAGGGCGGCCGCGGTGAGCGACACATCCAGGGCCAAGCCTACGGTATGATAAGGGAAGAGCAACGGGTTGTAGAGATTAGTGTATAAAAGAGTGAGGTGCAAGCTGTTCGAGGGAATTGCTCCCTGTCTTTTGAGATCATAGAGCACGACGGCACTGAGTGGCGGAAACGTGCATAGACTCAGTGCCCACAGCACGACATAAGGTTGGGTCGGTAAAAGATACCAAAAGGCCTGATTAAGCACGTAACTTGGCATGAGTATAGGGACAATATGGTTCCACCACAAAGCGATGGCGGTTTCGAGAGTGTGTCGTAGGTCCTCCGGATGGTGCCAGAGGAGGATGACCGTTAGAGTGAGAAGAAGGGTCGCGACTATCGGACGTGATGGGCGATGTGAGAACATGATGGTCACCACCTCCACTTTCACTCTATGCATGACCGATAATGCCTATGGCCTACTTATCAAGAAGGGGAATTTGCCCATCGCAAGATGGAACTGTTTGGAGGGGTGCTTGTGGCGCGAGGAATTACATTAGCCCTATCATCGGGTGGTGCGCGGGGCATTTCCCACATCGGGGTGCTAAAGTGTCTCGAACGCTATCAAGTTCCGATATTGGGGATTGCCGGGTCCAGTATGGGGGCGCTTATCGGAGCGCTCTACTCCTGCGGTTATACGGCCTCGATGATAGAGGAGTTAGCCCGCGGCTTGCGTCGTAACCACTGGCTTGATTTTTCGGTATCAAAAATGGGTTTGGTACGAGGTCAAAAATTATGGGGACTGATGAATCTCTTGACCCATGGGCGGCATTTCGACCAGTGTGTCCCACCGCTCAAAATGGTGGCGGTCGATATCGAGCGAGGTGAAGAGGTGATTCTGGATTCCGGTTCCCTCGCCGATGCGGTGCGGGCGACCACTGCGATTCCGGGAATCTTCAGTCCGGTGAATCGGGACGGGCGCGTGCTGGTTGATGGTGGAGTATTAAATCGGGTGCCGGTCGATTTAGCTCGGCAAATGGTCGAGGCTCCGGTGGTCGCGGTGGACGCGGGCATTGATATGGCCTCGGTGGTCAAGTCAGTTTTTGATATTCTTTTTCAAGCGTTTGATGTCATGGCGAGAGAGTTACGGCAGTATAAACCGATTATGGCGGATGTGGTCATCGAGCCCATCTTGATTAACGCTCGTGAGGCGCAGTTTACGCGCGTCGATGAGTTCATTCGTGCTGGCGAGGTGGCTTGTGAAGAAAAAATCGACACAATATTGGAGATGATGGAGGGGACCGCATGAAACAGCGTCGCGTGTGGAAAGGCATATTCTGGGCAGTCGTGGTGTTGGTGGTGGCTGGGGTGGCATTGCGGCTTGCTCCCAGCGGAGAAGTGATGGTGATGCCGGGGATTACCGGGAATCTCAAAAAGATGGTGGCAGTGAAGGACGGACGCCCCGCGGGTCGGGGACGCCTCTTGATGGTAGCGGTGGACATCGGTACGGTGAGTGAACTGCAATACCTCGTGAATCAGTTGAATCCCACCGTCGAGTTTGTACCGGTCTCGAATGCATTGGGTGGACTCACGATGAAACAGTATATTCAATACAATGATGACTTGATGGAAGAAAGTCAGTTGTCCGCAGAGGTGGCGGGTGAGAAATTGGCCGGGTTGCCTGCCCGCGTGGAAAACATTGCTGGGGCCCTAATTGCGGGGGTTGTGAAACATTCGCCCGCTGTAGGGAAATTGAAAGCCGGCGAACTCATTACCGCAGTTGGACCGTACCGGGTCACCTCGCCTACGCAGCTTGAGAGCATCATGAAGAAGTTTAAAGTGGGCGAAATTATTAATATTACGGTCAAAGACAAAGGGCAAACCTCGGTTGTTCCCATCAAGACCACTCATCTTAAGGGCGATGCTAATCCGGCGATTGGTATCTATATTGAACAACTACAACGAGCGATTGTTCCTCGCCCAGTTACTATTCATGCCGGGAGTATTGGCGGACCCAGTGCCGGTATGATGTTTGGATTAGAGATTTATGACCAGATTACCGGGAGTGACTTAGCCAAGGGGCATATCATTGCCGGAACCGGCGAAATTTTGCCTAATGGTCATGTCGAGGAAATTGGCGGAGTGGCACAAAAAGTAGTGACGGTATATCGTGCGGGAGCGAGAGTCTTCTTAGTACCGAAGGGAAACTACCCGAAAGCGGAACATATGGCGAAAAAAATGGGATATCACATCACAATTTATCCTGTGACCACCATCTCCCAAGCCTTGCATGATATTGAGAAGGCCACCTCATAGTTCGGTGCTCGACGGGTCATACTATTGCCAAACGTCACCAATAGGAGAGGCGATAAGATGGCGAGTCATCGAAAAGCAAGCAAACAAAAAAAGGGCTCTTCTCAGAAAAATTCCACCTTGACGGAGCTCATTCGCCGGCAGAATCAGTTGTTGCAAGAAGAAGCGAGTGCAGCGATCTCGCCTCAGACCGGTGAGGTTGGCGGGGATGCGCCGCTCACAGCCAAAGAGGTGCAGGAGATGATTCAAGAGGCGGTCCAGTCGTCTTCGGGGAAGCGCAATCAATCTTCTCCATCGGGGTCATCGTCTTTGACCATGCAAGATGTGCAGCAAATGATTCACGAAGCACTGGGACAAAAGTCGTCGTCTGCCCAGGGAAGCGAGTCGTCATCTAATGAGAAAAGTGATCAGGATCCGGTATCTTCATTGCGCAAGGTGATTAAAAAAGCTGTGGGATCGTCGTCTCAGAGTAGTAGCCAAAAGAGCAGCACCAGTCAGGCATCGTCTACCTCAGCCGTGGGGTCCTCGCAAGCGCAGACGTCGAGTAGTAATAGTGGCAGTGGCGGTTCGAGTGGCGCACAGGCCAAGTCCTCTAGTGCCAGTGGCAAAACTACCGCCACCAATGATAGCTCTGCAGAAACGGTGGCTCAGGTGTTGACGCAGGCACAATACGAGCTCAGCCAAGAGCTACAAGCCAATTTGAAGAAATTACGGAGCGTCATTCAGCAAAGCCAAGAAATTGCCAAGAAAATTGAACTTGTTCTTGGACATGGCCAGAAAGGCAGCGGTAATAGCGAGTGAAGGTAAGAGCGACACTCATTAAAAATGGACAGGTCTTCGCACCCGAGGATTTGGGTTGCGTTGATGTGCTTACTATCGGAAGAGAGATTGCGGATATTGGTCCCAATCTCTTTCTTCCCGTTTGGGCGGAGGGCACCGTGATCGACGCTAAGGGGCTCAAGGTATTTCCTGGCTTGGTCGACCAACATTGTCACTTTGCCGGGGGAGGGGGAGAGGGCGGCCCTCAATTTCGTACCCCCGAACTGATGTTGACCCAACTCACACGCTATGGACTGACCACGGTGGTGGGACTTTTGGGAACAGATGGGACCACACGCTCGGTTCAGGGGTTATTGGCTAAGGCACGGGCGCTTAGTATTGAAGGGATTAATGCTTGGATATATACGGGTGCGTATCAGGTGCCCACGCGCACTATTACCGATACTCCACGCAGCGACATTGTATTAATTGATCGGATTATTGGGGTTGGGGAAATTGCGATATCCGACCATCGGGGTAGTCATCCCAGTGATCGGGAACTCGCTCAATTGGCTGGAGAAACTCGCACAGGAGGCCTTCTAGCGGGCAAGGCGGGGGTGCTCCATTTGCATGTGGGTAGTGGCGCCCGTGGTTTAGATCCGATTTTTGAGGTCATAAAAATGGCCGATATTCCCCTAGATGTGATGGTGCCCACGCACATTAATCGTCGCCAAGAATTACTATCAGAGGCGATTCGCTATGCCCTCATGGGCGGATATGTGGATATCACCAGTAGTATTACTCCCGATGCCCACGATACCAAAGTGGTGTCGCCGGTGGATGCCATCGACAGCCTTCGCCACGCTGGGGTCGATTGGGAGCATATTTCGATGAGTACGGATGCGGGGGGCTCGGCTCCCGTCTTTGATGACCAAGGACATTTGGTGCATATGGCGGTGGGTATGCCGAATACGTTGTTTGAAGCTATTCGCGATCTGAAGACGCAACTCGACCTATCGTGGAGCGAGGCGTTATTGCCGGCCACTAAAACCCCCGCTGCGATTCTCAAGATGAAAGATGTGGGGGAATTACGGGTGGGGTGTCGCGCTGATGTGCTGATTAGTGATGGACAAGAGGTCGTCACCGTCATTGCGGGAGGACAAGTGATGGTGAAAGACACCCATCCGTTGGTGTATGGGACGTTTGAGCCCACT
>NZ_JBYCKN010000015.1:0-3337 GCF_057473405.1 Sulfobacillus sp. TH-112 | reverse complement strand
TGATGAATCGTGATCGCCGGATCAAAATGGGGAAACGAAAACGGCAGGCAATCACAAAGCCGTGCATCGAGCGTTAGTTCTCCTGCATCTACCAATTGATTAATGGCAATCGCTGTGAAAAACTTAGCTCCCGAGGCAATCCCAAAGCGCGTTTCCATCTGGTTCGGAATTCCTTCGGAGCGATTGGCTAGTCCGAATCCGTGTCCCGCGATGAGAGCGCCCGCCTGGCGAACCAAGACCGCGCCTGTAAAACCATCTCTCTCCTGCTCCGCCAACACGCGGCGTAGTCTAGTTGCATCCATATGAGTCCATCCTTTCGATTTCACGGCTCGATTTCACGACGGCCTAAGAATCCTCTTGCACCCCGACGATGTACCAAACTGTGCCTGATGTCTAAGGCATCTCGAATCCCCTGAGCGATGCGCTCTTCCTCCGCCTCACCCTCACGGATTGGGGCGGATTGCCGGAATCCGCCTTTTCGAACACTGGGTTCCGCTCTGCGAGCCCCCCAGAACGGATGGGATATCCATCGTACCGACGTACTTCAGAACACCGACCAAAGACTACGCCGCATCGGTGCCTACCGTAACTATTTTCCGCCCTTGTGGCTCAGTCGTAGATCGTGACAGATTCTAGAATCGTACCCGCTGTCGCCAACGGTTTTATGGATGTCTCAGACGACTTAACGTCGCGGCCCACCCATCTTTCATCCATGAAGCGAAGGATCTAAACACACGCATCCACGCGCACCGCTGTAATCAAAAAACACTCCGCCCTGAAATGATGGGGCGGAGCCATGCTTTCTTGGACATAAGCGGCGCGTCTAGCACTTCAGAAGCTGTGGCGCCTTTATTTAGCATCCTTGGCTTCGCGCTTACTGCGCCATTGCTGCTGCATCGTGGACACTAATTGCTGATGCTCCTCTTGCAAATTAAAGAGTTCCTCCGCCACATTCAGTGCTGTCAAGATCGCCAGACGATTGAGACTGACGCGGGGATTTTTTGATGCTAGGACCCGAATTCGATTATCGACATGATATGCAATAGCCTTTACCACGTCTTCCGGCAAGTCGCCAACCAGCGAATAATCCTCGCCATAAATACTAACGGTTGTTCGAATGTCCTCTCCCACTGCGCAGTCTCCCCTTTGATTGAGTTTAATAGATCTTCTCGACTGCTCATCAAAATTCCTGCCAAATCTGCCCATCAATCCAAAATTATTGACGTATTCCGACACCAAGGCTTTCCAGTTCGGCCAAAATTCGACTTACGGATTCCTCGACATCGCTGTCCTGCAACGTATGATCCTCCGCTTGAAAGCAGAGCCGCGTGGTCAATGACACCCCAAAGTCCCCTTCAAAGCGATTGACGACGCTCAACTCCTGTAAGAACGGGAGCTGCAGTCCCTGTATTGCTTTCACAATGTGCTCATACGTTATCCCCTCAGGCACAATCAAGGACAAGTCACGCTGCACCTCAGGAAATCGCGACGGTCGCCGGGGACTTCCTGCCGGGCGACGAGTCAGACCGTCTAAATTGACTACCAGAACCCCTAGTCGCCGCACCTGATATTCGGTGGCAAAACTGGGCAACAGTTCGCCCACATAGCCTACCTTTTCCTCCCCATTGAACAGCCATTGCGAACGCCCCGGATGGAGGAATGACGGCAGGGTATCGTCGGCCCGACGTGTGAGAGACCATCCTAGCCGCTCACACAAGATATCTGAGAGACCTGTAAGATCATAAATAGAAGGATCTGTATCAATAGGATAACGCGGGATCGGGTCCAGCCCCAAAACCACGGCCAATTCTTGACGCTCTACCACGCGCTGCCCAATTTTATGAAATACGGTCCCTACTTCAAAAAATCGGATGGGTCCATCATGACGGGCTCGATTATACTTCACCACGCCTAATAGACTTGCGAGAAGGTGTCGACGAAGGACACTTTCGTCATCGCGAAGAGGATTGGCGATGGCCACCATCTCTGATTGGGGATGAATAGAGACCGCCCTGTCTAATTCGGGATGAGTGAAGGTGCGCGTCATTACCTCGTGATATCCCGCTGCCGCTATCACATCCCGTAACGACTCATCAAGAGTGACCCACTCATCTCGCTCTGCCAACCGGGTTGGAAAAACCGGCAGGCGGTTTGTAATATTATCATTGCCTATAAAGCGGCCCACGTATTATGCCAAATCATAAATCGACTCGACATCGTGGCGGTATGACGGAACCATGACTTCGTCACCATGATACTGGTAACCGAACCGTTCCAATGCCATAGATATCGTCTCAGGTGCGATGTCTACTCCTAAAATCGCCTGAATTCGTTCGGGATCAACAGCAATTTGACGACGGACTGGCAGTTCCCCCACCATGGTGCTGAACCCCAAAGTCTCCAAGATCCCCGCCTCTTGCAAGATATCGATCACCATCGCCGGAGCCTCCAGCACCGAGGCTGGATCGGTCCCCTTCCCGAAGTGTTGCGCCGCATCAGTGAAAAGGTTGTGCGCCTTATAACTCCTGAAAATTCCTGGCGCAGAAAAATGCGCACATTCCAAGAGCAAGCGATCCGTGTGGGGTTGAATCGCCGACGCATCACCTCCCATAATCCCCGCCAACGCAAGCGCCCGCGTCTTATCGGAAATCACCAGGTCATCCGGCTGTAAGTCAATGCTGGTACCATCGAGTAGCGCCAGATGCTCGCCTTCCTGCGAGCGGCGAACAATAATTTCTCCATCGACGACCGTCGCATCAAACGCGTGGAGTGGTAGCCCCAAATCCCACATGACAAAGTTCGTGACATCCACCGCTGGATGAATAATACGTTGCCCCACGGCACGTAACAACGCTTGCATCCATAGCGGGGACACCTGGTGTCTCTTAATGGAAAATTCCACGAGACCATAGACTGGACAACGGTCCACATCGGCCACCAGGGCCAACGGGTCCTGCTGATAGGCAAAAACCCTCGGTCGATACTGGATGGGTTGATCCCAAATCGCTCCAAGCTCAGCTGCAATGCGCCGCACACTCTGAAGATACTGGGCCAGATTGGGGGTCAGTTCCAACTCATATACGGTATCCACGCCGCCAATCACGTCCACAAAACGTGTCCCCAGAGGAGCCGTGCCTTCCCATACCCATAAATCACCGCCTAGCGCCTGATATCCCAGTTCCTCTGCCGATAGCAGCATACCCGGAGAAAGAATTCCGCGAAGTTCCTTGGCCTCAAGAGTCCGTCCATCGGGAAGAGTGGTACCGGGGGGTGCATACCACACATGCTCTCCCGGAAATCCATTTGAGGCTCCGGTGACAATTTGTAGTGATGATCC
>NZ_JBYCKN010000014.1:0-5315 GCF_057473405.1 Sulfobacillus sp. TH-112 | reverse complement strand
ATGTGTACTGGTGTATGGCGGATATTGGGTGGATTACCGGGCATTCCTACATCGTGTATGGGCCATTAGCTTTAGGGGCAACTTCGGTCATCTATGAGGGAGGCCCGACCTATCCAGATGCAGGACGGCCCTGGCGAGTGGCGGAACGGTTAGGCGTCAATATTTTTCACACCTCTCCCACCGCCATTCGCAGTTTGCGTCAGCACGGTGATGCCGTGCCTGCTCAATACCACTATCATTTTAAATTGATGGCGACCGTAGGTGAGCCCATTGAACCCGATGTGTGGCGTTGGTATTACAATGTGGTCGGCAAAAAGGAAGCGGCCATTGTGGATACTTGGTGGCAAACCGAGACCGGTGGCCATGTCTGTAGCACCATTCCTGCATTAAAGGCCATGAAGCCCGGCAGTGCGGGTCCTGGCGTTCCCGGGATTCACCCGGTGATCATGGATGACGAGGGGAATGAAATTCCAGAAGGTGCCGGCGAAGGCGGGAATATTTGTATACGTAATCCCTGGCCAGGCATTATGCAGACCATCTGGAAGGATCCCGAGCGATTTGTCCGTACTTATTATGGGAAATATAACAAGAATCCTCAATCAAAGGATTGGCGCGATTGGCCCTATATGGCAGGGGATGGAGCCACCGAAGCGCAGGATGGCTATTTTCGCATTCTCGGCCGCATTGATGATGTGATTAATGTCGCTGGCCATCGTATGGGAACTAAAGAATTGGAATCAGCGGTGCTACAAGTCCCGGAAGTGGCGGAAGCCGCGGTGGTCGCAGCACATGATGACATCAAGGGCAGTATTCCGGAAATTTATGTGTCGTTGCAGCCGGGGATTGCGTCCACGGAGTCTCTGATTCAGAAAATTATTGCAGCTATTGTGAGCGATATTGGGCCGATTGCGCGCCCGCGCAAGGTGTGGATTGTTCCCGATTTGCCCAAGACGCGTTCCGGAAAGATTATGCGGAGAATATTGGCATCGATCTCCGACAATAAAGAGATTGGGGACGTGACCACATTGTCGAATCCTGAGGTGGTGGAGACGATTCACCACCTGGTCCGGCCCTAGTCCGAGTGAGGTCTCACTCGGTATTTATATCATGGATTTAAGGAGGGAGCATATGCAAGGGAAGCTTTCCAATCCCGGCCCCTTGGGGCTGGCAGGGTTTGCTTTTACGACCTGGATGCTCAGTATGATTAATGCTGGATGGTTTACATCGTCTGCGCTTGGAATGGTGATTGCTCTCGCGATGGCGTACGGAGGCACCGCCCAATTTGTGGCGGGGATTTTAGAGTACCGTCGCGGTAACACCTTTGGAACCGTGGCTTTCTTTTCATACGGAGCTTTCTGGTGGTCGTTTGCCCTCTATGCCCATTTCTTTGGGGCCGGGGTACCGGCTGCCTTCGTAGGGTGGTATCTATTCGTCTGGGGCATTTTTACATTTTATATGTGGATTGCCACACTACGAACGACGATGGCGCTACAACTGGTGTTTTTGGCGCTGTGGATTACCTTTATCCTCTTAGCCATTGGATCATGGGGACTTACTTCCATGACCACTGTGGGAGGATATGTGGGGCTCATTACGGCTATTTTAGCTTTCTATCTGTCGGCGGCGGAAGTGATTAACGAGTCGTTTGGTCACACTGTCTTGCCGGTTCGCCCCTTTAAGAGCAAAGATACCGGGGCGTCTTCACAATCGGCATAAAAAGACTTCATTCCGGGCGGGGAGCCAAGACTAGCGGCTCTCCGCCCTGTATTTTGGACTAAAGTAGGTGTTGTGTCATCCAGTCCACAATGAGCTGGAGGCGTTTGACGCGATACCAAGGCTGACCCGAGCGGGAAAGTTCATGGCTTGCGTGAGGAAAGCGTACGAAGGCTACTTCGCGATCGAGTGTTTTTAGGGCCGCGAAGAGTTCTTCTGCTTGGCTGATGGGGCAACGGTAGTCCTCTTCTGAGTGCATAATCAAAAGCGGTGTGTGGATGTTTTCGACCGACATTAAGGGACTATGGCGGAGATATTGGTCGGGATGCTCCCACGGAACGGTGCCCCATTCCCAAGAATCCAAATATCCGAGGTCGCTCGTACCAAAAAAACTCAATTCATTGACGACGGATCGCATCGTGATGGCGGCCGAAAAACGGTCGCTATGACCGATAGCCCAGTTGGTCATGAAACCACCATACGAACCCCCTAAGATGGCTAATTTATGTTCGTCGAAGCGGCCCATTGTCAATGCCGCATCCACACCGGCCATCACATCTTTAAAGTCGTCCTGCCCCCAGGCTCCCCGAATAGCCGCCGAAAAGGCTTCTCCATAACCCCGACTTCCGTGAGGGTTAGTAAAGACCACACCGATTCCAGAACTGACTAGAAGTTGAAATTCGAAAAAAAAGCTTGGGGAATACATGGTCATCGGGCCACCGTGGACCTCTAAGGCGAGAGGATGGAGCGCATCGCCATCCGGATTGAGAAGCCAGCCATCGATCATCTTGCCGTTACCTGGGGAAGAAAATTCAAAGTGCTGAGGGATAAAACACTGAATTTCCTGTAATAGACAGTGGTTAAGCGCCGTCAGCCGCTTATATGACAGTGGTTCGGCCTCGATGGAGCCCAAAAAGAGATCGCCGGGATGGGCCTGATCTGCCTTTAACACCGCGATGGTCTTTTGGTCGCGGGACGCGCACATCCCATAGATGACCCCTTCGAAAGGAGCTCGTGGCTCAGCTTGGTGAGTACTCGGGTTAATGGCAATTAAGCCCACCTGTCCTCGATGACTATAGAGGGTGACGATGCCATTTTCGGTGAAAATGAGCGGCAGGGACGTTGCACCGTGCGCATGCATATCGTCGATGCTGTCCTGACCTAAATCGCCGTGTTGGGGAGTGAAGATTAGCTCTGGGGCACCGATTTTATGAGCTGTTAGTGCAGCCCGATAGAGTTTTGTGGAGGAGTAAAATCCATGAGAATAGTCATGACCAAAGAAATAGAGCCAAGCACCGTCGGGAGAGAAGTGGGGTGAGTGATAGCTACCGTGGCCATCGGTGATGCACTGCTCTTCTCGGGTCTCCAAATTCATGACCAGGATATCGTCATAGGGATTGCGATCGGGATCAGGGTGGCGGTTACTCTGATAGGCCATCATGACACCATCCGGTCGGACCGCTGCGTCTCCATGAGAGAAATGGTGAGGTGTGAGCACTTCGGCGGGCTTCTTTCCCCAAGTATCGATGAGCACCAACTGTTGATGCTGATCGTGGTGGAGATATCCCACCGTATCCAGTCGGTAAAAGGATCGGGTGATATACTGCACGTCACGAGTATATTTGTCTGATGGAGTTGCCGATGCAATCTGTTGTTGAGTGGATTTCTGGTCTAGAGGGAGTGCCCCCTCTTTTAAGGCCACTTCAGCAATGATGTGTCGACTATCGGGCAACCACGTGAGATGGGTGACATCACTTGCCCAATCGGTTAAGGGATAGGCTTCGCCTCCCCCGAGAGGCAAGAGGTATGGCTGGTGGTAGCTATGCTGGCAGCGGATGAAGGCGATAAATTCGCCATTCGGCGAAGGCTGGGGAGCGGTGTCAGTATCTCCTTGCGTTAGTGGGCGGTGGCTCTCTGAGGTGAGATCAATGGCGTAAATTTGACGGCGATATCGATTATGGTCTTCATCGATGGTTTGTCGTACATAGTAGACGATACGGCCGTCAGGCGAGATCTGTACCTCTTCTGGGATAATGAATCGTAATAAGTCCTCTGGGACCAGACGTCTCAATGTCATATCAAATCTCCTTTTTGCGCTACTAGGCGCAATGTGGGTACGGAGCGAGGCCGATGTGATGCTTTTCTTTCCCTCCCAATCTTGATAACATAAGACGATAATTTGCTTGAGATTTAGGAGGATAACTTGGACCAGCCACACATCCGCAATTTCTCCATTATTGCTCATATCGATCACGGCAAGAGTACCCTGGCGGATCGTCTTATTGAAAGCACGGGGACGCTCTCTTCGCGCGAAATGGCGCCTCAGGTTCTTGACTCGATGGACCTTGAACGCGAACGTGGTATTACCATTAAAGCACAAGCGGTGCGGCTATTTTATGATTATGATGGAGAAATCTATGAGCTGAATCTCATTGATACCCCAGGTCACGTAGACTTCACTTATGAGGTGTCGCGTGCACTGCAAGCCTGTGAAGGAGCTCTTTTGGTAGTGGACGCGGCGCAAGGGGTTGAGGCGCAGACCTTAGCCAATCTGTACCTCGCTTTGGAGCATGATTTAGCGTTAGTACCCATTATTAACAAAATTGACCTTCCGAGCGCGGATCCGGAGCGGGTCATGGAAGAGTTGATCGAGATTGGGATGGATGGAACCGATGCCGTTCCGGTCTCGGCAAAGCAAGGTATTGGCATCGATCGAGTGTTGCGTGAAGTGGTCGAAAAAATCCCCGCGCCGCAGGGGAAGTCAGAGAGCCCGCTTAGAGCGCTTATTTTTGATTCGCGTTTTGACAGCTATAAGGGTGTTCTGGTGTATATCCGGGTGATAGACGGGCGCTTAAAAATTGGCGATCGGATTCGGTTCATGGCGACAGCTAAAGAATTCGAAGTGACAGAAATCGGGGTGTTTAGCCCGCATCCCACGCCGGTCAATCATCTTGATACGGGAGAAGTAGGATTTTTTGCGGCCCAGATTAAATCGGTTCAAGATACTCGGGTTGGCGACACGGTCACTCAGGCTGGACGGAGTTCCTTAGTTGAGCCATTACCCGGATACCGGCCCGCCCAACCCATGGTGTTTTCGGGTCTCTATCCGGTGGAGTCGTCGGAATACGGACGTCTTCGCGAGGCGTTGGAAAAACTGCAGTTGAATGACGCCGCCTTGACGTTTGAACCGGAGACGTCGGCGGCACTGGGGTTTGGCTTTCGTGCGGGATTTTTAGGACTGTTGCATTTGGAAGTGATTCAAGAACGCCTAGAACGAGAATACGATCTCACTCTCATTACCACGGCGCCTAATGTGGTATATGAGGTGAGTCTCGTGAGTGGGGACAAGATCCGGGTGGACAATCCCGCCTTAATGCCGGTGGCAGGAGATATCTTGTATATCGAGGAACCTGTGGTTGAAGCCAGTATTATTGCTCCTAGTGAGTACATTGGAGCCGTTATGGAACTTGCCCAAGAACGGCGAGGAACCTATATCAATCTGACCTATCTCGATGCCGTGCGAGCAATGTTGTCGTATCGTTTGCCTCTGGGGGAAATCATGTTTGACTTTTTCGATCAATTGAAGAGCCGGACTCGAGGCT
>NZ_JBYCKN010000013.1:0-5188 GCF_057473405.1 Sulfobacillus sp. TH-112 | reverse complement strand
TCTCCATGACTCTGTTCAATCGTTGGTCGTTCTTGTACTTCATCTTGCGTGGCATGATGATATAGTTTTCAAGGACCGAGACTGTCTTGCGACAGCATCACGTATATTATCACCGGGCGTCGACGCTTTCAAACCTAATTACAGGCCAAAAAATCGCACTGTCGTCAATTTCTCTGGTAATGTGCATGTTTTCGTTTAAAATCTACTAAATCCACGACATTCAAATGTCTCATTATGATATGAGGTCGATGCCATCAATGCACTTATGGATAGCATATAGGAGAATCGTACAATCTATACCACAACGCGCCATAGGAATGAGCATGGTACTGATTAGTGCCACCTGTTGGGGTCTCTCAGGAACGGCCTCACAATTTCTTTTTAATCACGCCGTGGTATCGCCAAGTGAATTGGTCACCATCCGTATGGTATTGGCGGGCCTACTATTAGTGCTTGGTGGAATGTTAAAAAAACCCTCAACTACCCGGATCATGCTCCGGGATCGCCAGTCATGGATGGCACTGGTGACATTTGCCGTCATAGGCCTTTTCGGCGTTCAGTACACCTATTTCAAAGCCATTGACGACGGTAATGCCGCCAGTGCCACTCTATTGCAGTACCTGGGCCCACCTTTCATTGTGCTCTATTCGGCCTTAAGAGAAGGACACCGTCCTGCCAATCGTCAAACCTTAGCGCTAGCGCTGGCCCTTATAGGAACCGTGATGCTGGCCACAGGTGGCCACATAAATCACTTTAAGATGCCTATCGACGCCATCATGTGGGGCCTTCTCTCGGCTTTGTGTTTAGCCTTTTACACGCTCTATCCGTCCCCTCTAATTAAGCAGTTTGACTCCCTGAGTGTGGTAGGCGTGGGAATGCTCCTGGGTGGCATAGTCTCTTACCCCCTTATGCATCCGATATTGTTTCATTGGTCCCTATTCGACTGGGGATTAGTGGGGTTTGTTGTGGTATTTGGTACATTAGTGTCATTTTGGTTGTATCTATCCAGTCTGAACTACCTGACAGCTTCTGAAACAGGGTTATTGGCCAGCACAGAACCATTCGCAGCGGTCATGGCAGCCGTACTGCTTTTACATGTACGCCTCAATCCATTCGACATAGCCGGAGCGGTACTGATCCTACTGGCTGTAATTGAGCTCGCGCGCCCATCCAAAAAAGAACATCCGCGTCCTGCAGTATTCCATCGGTCACGAAATAATTAATTCAAATAAGACACAGCCGAGGCCTTGGGCGATCATTCTGAACCTTTATGGGGGCTTCGGCTCCACCTCACTCCGAAGGCCCCCGACCACAATGCTTGAAATGACGTTCTTGTGCCCAAGTATTGCCAGACGGCACGCTTTTTATGGGCGCTAGTCTTGCCGTCTCCCCTTATTCATCAACATGGGTCATCCGCTCTAAATCAAGGGCCTCATTTAACTGCGATTCCTCTAAAAGGCCTTGCTCGCGGACCACCTCACGCACCGTCTTCTGCTGAGAATAAGCAGTTTTGGCCACGACGGCTGCGCGATCATACCCGATATAGGGGTTTAAGGCGGTCGCAATCGCCGTACTCATTTCCACATAACCCGTAACCCGCTCACGATCCACCTCAAGGCCCACAAGCGCCTGCTGGTTAAAGGCATGAAGACCCTGCGCCAAAATATTAATCTCATGTAATACATTGTAGGCCACCACCGGCATCATCACGTTCAGTTCAAGCTGGGCTCCGGCCACCGCTGCTTGTACGGTCGCGTCATTGCCAATGACTTGATATACAATCATGTTCATCATTTCCGCCATCACCGGATTCACCTTACCAGGCATAATCGACGATCCCGGTTGAACGGCTGGTAGCTTTAATTCCGCCAGTCCGGTGCGCGGACCCGAACTAAGAAGTCGCAGATCATTGCTAATCTTCCCCACAGCCGTCGCTAATCCACGAACCACTCCCGACACATCGAGCACGGCATCCATGTTTTGGATGAAAGTGAACATGTTATCAGGCGGCACGAACGGTAGACCGGTCTTTTCCGCCACATTTTTAATGGCCGTCACCTTATACTGTGGATGCGCGTTGATACCCGTACCCACGGCGTTTCCTCCGAGTCCAATCGCATAAAGCTTTTGCAATGCCTCTTCGAGACTCCGCCGCCAATAGCGCAAAGCCCCTACCCAGCCACCCACTTCTTGACCGAGCCGCATCGGTACCGCATCTTGAAGATGGGTCCGTCCCGACTTCACAATCCCCATCCAATCATCCGCTTTTGACTGCAAAGTTCGCTCAACCTCTTCTATCGCCGGAAGGAGGTCATGATAAAGAGCCTCTGCGGCAGCGATATGGATCGCGACGTGAATCGTATCATTGGTGGACTGAGCCATGTTGACTTGGTCGTTTGGGTGCACCAGAGACACATCGCCCCGTTCTCCTGCCAGTAACTCTTGGGCTCGATTCGCAATGACTTCGTTGGCGTTCATATTCTGGGAGGTCCCCGCTCCAGCTTGATAAACGTCAACCACAAATTGATTGTCATGCTGTCCATCAATCACTTCATCAGCCGCGGTCATGATAGCCTCGGCCACACGTTCTGGGAGCTCTCCTAGTGACTCGTTGGCACGAGCCGCTGCCCACTTAATAATCCCTTGCGCTCGGATAAACCGTCGCGGCAATCTCAATCCACTGATAGGAAAATTCGCTATCGCCCGTTGTGTTTGCGGTCCCCATAAAGCCTCACTCGGCACACGCACTTCGCCCAGTGAATCATGACTCACTCGATATGTTTTTTTCATCATCAGCACTCCCTCCAAGCACACTCATCTTCCATTATCCATTGTACACAAAAGGGACGCTCGAGTAGGAGGGGGCGTTTCGCCCCCGACATCTCACACCACCGTACACGCGCTTTCGCATACGGCGGTTCATAAACACGACCTTCCTCCACACTCCGCCTCACGGCGCACTCCTTGCTGTTGGAAAACGGTAGTTGTGTCACTAATCCCGGTCAAAAAAGCCTTGGACCACTGCATGTCCAAGGCTTTGAATCGAGAGATTTCCGGTCGATTAGGATGTCGGCATGGATTCCATCTCATGTCGGGTTAGTGCCTCGTTCAAGAGCGTCCGCATCACCTCTGAGGGTGGTTGATGCGTATCCCGAGAAATTTTTTGCACGGCTCGAATCTGCCATGTATAAAGATAATAGTCCGCTCTTTTCTGATCCACTGGTCGTTTTTGCATCTTCGTAGCCCCCTTTGTTACGTATAACGCCGGAGACAAAGACAAGGTTACGACTTCCATTTTAAATTTTACCTGAAGCGAATCGACTCTTCCGTATCAGGATCAAAGGCATGCAGGCGACGGCCATCCATGTTCAGCGATACCGTATCGCCCACTCTTCCAGACCATTCGTTACTGGTTCGAATGACAAAGCTCGCAGCGCCAACGTCGCAATAGACAATATGCTCGTGACCCATCGGCTCGATTAATCTGACCGTCGCTCGGACTTCGCCATTTCCCGTCGAGGTGGAGAGCGAAATATCTTCTGGCCGAATACCCAGCGTTAATTCGCGTGAGGAAAGGGTTTTCAAAGCGGGCTGCAACTCTGATGGCAATCCAAACGTTTGCCCGTCTAATAAGGCGCCGATCTCGGTGCCGTTTTGTTGCAATGTGACATCAAAAAGGTTCATGGCAGGTGTCCCCACAAAGGTGGCCACGAATTCGTTCGCTGGTCGATGATAGATGCCTTCCGGTGTATCGACTTGCTGAACCAATCCATCTTTCATGACCACAATTCGGGTCCCCATGGTCATGGCTTCGGTTTGATCGTGCGTCACATAAAGGATGGTGGCCCCTAGCCGTTGATGCAAACGCTTCAATTCGACTCGTGTCTGCGTCCTCAACTTGGCATCCAAGTTAGACAAGGGTTCATCCATCAAAAAGGCCTTGGGTTCCCGAACGATGGCACGGCCCAACGCGACCCGCTGACGCTGTCCACCGGAAAGCTCCTTAGGCCGACGATTCAACAGTTGACCCAATCCCAATATATCTGCGGCATCTTTAACTCGTCGGTCAATGTCTGCCTTGGAGACGTGGTGCAACTTGAGACCGAACGCCATATTTTCATATACTGTCATGTGAGGATAGAGAGCATAATTCTGGAATACCATCGCAATGTCGCGATCTTTGGGTGGGAGTTGGCTAACGTCCTGGTCACCGATATGAATGCTCCCGCCACTTAACTCTTCTAGTCCTGCCACCATCCGTAAGGTTGTGGTCTTTCCGCACCCGGATGGACCCAATAGCACCAAAAATTCTTGATCCTCAATATCGAGATTCACATCGTTAACCGCTTTGACAGCGCCAAATTGCTTTGTCACATGTGTCAGTCGAACACTCGCCATACCCAATCCGCCCTTCCCGGATCTAATAAGATTCTCTCAGTCACTCTTTTTTCGAAAATTCCTACCACAACCACTCTAAGACGCAAACAACACCGACGTCAACCACTGCACCGGACGAAAGATATCGATGACAACATTGTCCTCCCACCCGGCCTACGACATTACGCTTTATCGAGCGAAGAACGTACATCCTCTAATCGGGCAAACGAAGGCTGTGCTCCTTTAATGGTGGTAGAAAGAGCCGCCGCGTGATTGGCCATTCCGATCGCGTCGGCGAGCGCATCCCCAGCATCCAGTCGTGCTGCCAAGGCCCCGGCAAATGCATCTCCGGCACCGACGGCATCAATGGCCGCCACGGCTTTCCCTGGGAGATAAAATACACTGCGAGCGGTCGCCCATACCACACCGTCTTTGCCAAGCTTCACGATCGCCACCTCTGCCCCCCGACTACGGAGTTGACGGGCAGCCGCCTTCGCAGAACGCACATCAGTAATTTTGCCATCGAGAATGGTCTCGGCCTCGAACTGGTTGGGTGCCAAAATATCCACTCGGTAGAATGACTTTGGTAAGCGCGCGACCGCCGGCGCTGGATCTAACATCACGCGAGCGCGGATCTTCTGCGCAATGCTGATGGCTTCTTCAACAACATCAAACGGGACCTCCAGTTGCAACAAGAGGATATCTTTTGACGACAGCACACTCTTTAAATCGTGCAACACATCCTGACCAATCGCCGCATTGGCACCCGGCACGACCGTTATGGCATTCTGCCCGCTGTCTTCCACCACTA
>NZ_JBYCKN010000012.1:0-9729 GCF_057473405.1 Sulfobacillus sp. TH-112 | reverse complement strand
TCCCTAAGCTGTTATGGATTCGCCGCAATGAGCCTAATGTGTGGGAAGAGACGGCCCATGTGCTCGGAAGTTATGACTACATTCGAGGCCTTCTTACTGGTTGCTATACTATCGAAGCGAACTGGGCGGTTGAGAGTGGTTGTTTTGATGTTCGAACGAATCAATGGTTGGATCAGTATCTGAGCCGATTCCAGATTCCTGTTGGGTGGTTGGGAGCGGTCAAAGACCCTCTGGCGGTGGCGGGATCCTTGACGACGAACATGGCATCGGAGTTGGGCCTTCGAGCCGGTATTCCTGTGATTGTAGGAAGTGCCGATCATGTTGCGTCTGCACTGGCTGCTGGTGTCGAAAAAAATGGGGATCTGTTGATAAAATTCGGCGGCGCTGGCGATATCCTTTACTGTACATCTCAGCCAGCGTTTCATCCCCAATTATATTTTGACCGACATGATTTGCCGGGAAAGTATTTATTGAATGGATGTATGGCGTCGAGTGGGTCGCTCGTACGCTGGATGTTGGAACGGTTTAAGGCTACGGATGCCATGTTGCCGGCCTTGGATCGTCAGGCAGCCGCCATATCTTCGGGTAGTGACGGTGTACTTATCCTCCCTTATTTTTTAGGAGAAAAGACGCCTCTATTTAATCCGGATGCCCGTGGTGCGATTTTTGGTTTAATGCTCCACCACACCGATGCCCACCTGTTTCGGGCGACGTTGGAAAGCGTAATTTATGGGTTTCGCCATCACGTCGAGGTTTTAGAATTAGCGGGATTCCCCATCGAACGGGTATTTGCTACTAATGGAGGCGCAAAGTCATCCCTTTGGCGGCAAATTGCGGCGGATTGTCTGGGGAAACCACTTATAGCGTTTCCTGACCATCCTGGTAGCGCGATGGGGGCTGCCATTGTTGCTGCAATGGGAGCACACCTGTTCCCGGGCCACTCCGTGTTGGAGGTCATTCGCACGGAAGTGGTGCACCATGAACCCATAGTTGCCAACACCGCCATCTATGACGAGGGCTATTATCGGTATCGGGAACTGTATGAGCGTACGAAAGACCTGATGTGATGGCTTCTATTTAAAATTTCGGGGGGTGCTTTTATGGAACGTGTAGCTATTGTGACCGGAGGGTCTAGTGGAATAGGTGAGGCTATTTCGCGTCGACTTCATGCCGATGGGTATCGGGTGTGGGTATTTGACTTGTCAAAGCCCGATCACCTACTGAAAGAAGAAATTGTTTCTGGTTACGTAGAGATGGACATCAGCCACTCGGCCAGCATAGCGGATGCGGTGGAACACGTGCTGGACAAAGAAGGTGCCGTCGAGGTGCTTTGCAATAACGCCGGTGTCTCGACTATGCAACGCGTCGTAGACCTAACCGAAGAGGAGTGGGACTTCAATTTTAATGTGAATATCAAGGGCATTTTTCTTATGACGAAAGCTTTGCTTCCAAGCATGATGCTTAGGAAAAGAGGAGTCATTGTGAATACCGCTTCGATGGCTGGAGTGAAGGGAGTGCCATTATTAGCTCACTATGCCGCCTCTAAGTGGGCGGTTATTGGCTTTACCAAAAGTGTGGCGCTTGAGGTGGCCCCCTATGGCATTAGGGTGAATGCGATATGTCCCGGTTACGTGCGCACATCCATGCAAGAACGGGAACTTCAATGGGAAGGACAGTTGCGGAGGATGAGTCCTCAGGAGGTGTTGGATGAATACATCCGACTGACACCACTGGCACGAATTGAGGAGCCTGAGGATGTGGCAAGAGTTGTCGGATTTTTGGTGGGATCGGACTCGGGGTTCGTGACAGGCGAAGCGCTGAACGTCACGGGAGGCGCGAATCTGTAGTCGGGGCAAGTCATTTGTCGCTGATGCCGCCGAAATTCTGATCTGAGGCTCTAACATCGCCAAACGTCACAGAGCGGGTCGAGACTTTCGACATGCGTTTCCGGAGCTATGAGAGAGGTTACAACGCATAAGCATAGGAAGTCGCAGTAGCCAGTTTCGTGGTAGTATCCTAACTGGCCTAAAAAACGGAGGAGAAGCAGTTAAAACACTGCCATTCGTGAACACCCGTTTGGATAGTAATGTGATGATACCCTGCCAAGTGTTATAAAGGCATCGGAGTGTGACTAACTCAATAAGTGGTCCCCAAGAATCTTGCAGTCTTTTAGCTCATCTGTCGGTTTCCGGTGTGGCAACTGACAGTTGGTTCAAGTATTGCTTTTGCACAAAATATTACATAGATTTACAATCGAATTCCACCCATGAACGGGATCTTCCTGGGCAGACCTCGGCGGCCGTCTGCTGTTCCTTATGTGCATGATTATGTAATTTGCTGGATGGGTGCCGGAGACACAGACTTGCCGGCAATAGGGCCTGATGATCTGCCCGATCGAAAGGAGTTCGGAAGGCTATAACATATCACTGAACATCCGCGGTCGACCCACGAGGTCATCGGAATTTTCCGACCAAAAATAAACAAATAATTGCGTCTAATGTACTTCGGAGTTACCATGGTTTAGAGCTACGGATGCGATGTTGCCGGACTTGGACCGTCAGGCAGCCGCCATATCTTCGGGTAGTAACGGTGTACTTATCCTCTCTTATTTTTTAGGAGAAAAGACGCCTCTATTTAATCCGGATGCGCGTGGCGCGATTTTTGGTTTAATGCTCCACCACACCGATGCCCACCTGTTTCGGGCGACGTTGGAAAGGCGCCTGTTTTTCCCGAAGCAGGGATCGGTCGCACAATCGGGAATACCTGGTGACCAGGATCCCCTCTCGGCGACTTTAAATGGTTTGGTGAATGGATACATCCGACATGAAGGTCGGGAACCCCGGCTTTTGTGTGGGTTTCATGAACCTCGGTGAGACGATTCGTCAGTCCGATCCAGCTACCATCACGACAAAACCCGTGAGTCACCATAGTCGGGCTACGACGAGGATGTTGAGGTAAACGTCCAGCCACGTGTCGGTATGCCGACCGGCATTGAGAGCCCCGCAATGCCCATGCTCACGCCACTATCTGTCGCAGCATACGTGCCAGCGGAGGGATTTACCACGCTCGCTATCGTGACGGTCACCGTGGATCCGGGCGCAATATAGGTCGGGACACCCAGCGTGACGCTGCCCGCAGTATTTACGGTCACACTGGAGATGGGCTGCCCATTCAACACATAATCACTCGGTGAAGCGGGCCACTGCGTTCCGAGTGGCGCTTGGAGGGTAATGGCGCTGCCAATCGTCATAAAGCCTGTACTGCTATTGAGAAAGGTGAGGGTCCAGTTCGCGGGGGCCTGAGCAGTGGTATTGGAGGCGGCCCAGACGATTTGGGAAAAGGCTTGCGGGCTCCAGAAGCCGCTCACGGCAACGGAAGGGGCGGTGAGGGTCGGGAATTGGAGAGAAGGCGTCACCACCGGGAGAAGAGACGGATAGCCGTCATTCACGGTCGACGAGAGGCTCCAGACGGTGGAGAAATCCCATCCTGTATAGGTGCTTTCCTGTTGCATGGCGCTGGTGATTTCGCCGGTTGCGCCGACCGTAGACGTTCCTTCCGCGATGCCGACGGACTGACCTGTGGTCGTGGTGTCGAAATAGCTGTCGGAGATAGTCCCCTCCTGATTGCTCCCCACAAGTCCAGCGTTTGTGGCATCCGATCCGGTGACAGGGCCGGTGGCATAGCTATCGGTAATGGCGGATTCACTATTATAACCCACGAGCCCAGCGTTTGTAGCGTACTGCTCAGGTCCCGTGACGGCACCGGTGGCATACGAGTCGGAAATGGAACCAGTGGAGATTCCATTGGGGAAATCACGACCCACGAGCCCTCCGCTGAAGGCGCCGTCGGTTCCCGTTGACGTCACCGTGGCGGTTGAATAGCTGTCGTCCACGGTCCCGCCGAAATTTTCACCGATGAGCCCTCCTGTTTGGGCCTGCTGCCCAGATGCGGTTACGGAACCGGCGGAATTGCTGTGGGTGATCGTCCCTTCATTTACTCCCACTAGTGCCCCGTTATAGCCAAAGCTGGGTGATACGGTGACGGTGACGGAGGCGGATACTTGAAGGTCTTCAATGGTTCCGTCACTAACCCCGAAAACCCCTACGTACCGGGAGGACGAAGTCACCGTCAGTCCTGTGATGGTATAGCCTTGTCCATAAAATATTCCGGAAAAGGGGGAGGATTTCGAACTCCCCAATGGGGTCCATGCGTAACCGGTCATGTCAATGTCGCCGGTCAGAGCTAAATCCGCATCGAGATAATTGGCTGGGTTTTGGTCTACATAGGCCAATTGATCGGCATTCTGAATCAGGGTCCAGGTGACGCCATTTTGGGTGACCGTCACCGTGGGAGCAGTCGGGGTAATGGATTGCGCATAGACCGGCGCCGATCCAAGCCACATGGTACCGGCGAGGGTCACGCTGAGGGCGATGGTACCGAGTCGTTGATATCGTTTAATGGGGGTATTCCTCCTTGGTATTTCCTTAGGGATGGCCCGTTTATCTGCTTTCGTGTCGGGTCTGCCGATCACCTATTCGCGACCGATCGACACGACTCCTCTTTTGGGGGCGTTCATCTACCATCATCTTTTCCCTTCCGCGGCGTGCGTTCTGAGGAGATGCGAGATGATAGCAGACAGGGTGAAAGGAGACGAGACAAAAGATGCGCGTGAACAAGAGCTGCGCCGTTCAAGAGCCCAACGGAGCCGTGACGGAGCCGCCCTTATGGAAGCCCGTCGCCCTTGGCGCCCGAACGCGTGGTTCAGGAAGGGTGCCCGGAACAGGCCGCGGAACATCGAAACGTCCCGAGCCACATGCGGCGGATGGAAATGACAGGTGGGGCCGCTGCAAGAAGCAACTCTATAAAATGGTGTCGGCTTGCGTGACGGCACCTCCGCTAAGTAAGGTCTCTCATCGCTATCAAACGCCGTTGATCCGGATGATCGGCCACAAATCGACAGGCGCGATGACTTCGGCCGATGTCGATACCACTGAGGCAAATATGTTTTGCGAGGCGAAGGCCTCGGGTATTATCTTTCGTACCAGATTGTGATATTGGATAGCCATGATGTGGAAGTTCATTCCCTTCAATTCGGTTGGTCGGGTCAACCCTTCCCGTGCCACTTCTCGGCGAATCATTTTACGGATCGTTAATGCATCGACCGGGTTAGTGAATGTGGTCGGTCTTGACGAGTTCCATGGCCTCCGATGATTTATGGCGTCACCGGACGTGGCACAGCAAAAAGCGATAGCAATGAAACGGGCCGATATTGACGAGATAGCGTCGTGTGGTGACGATAGGGCGCGTCGTCGCTGAGGCAGCGGAGCTGCTGACGGATCATGCGACAAGAACGGCTAAGAAAACCCCCGCCATGGCGGTTAGGACGCTTCTTTTCGGCACCACACCGGCATTTCGGCAGTATAAAAACACCCTATAGCATGTCGCGCGTGGGACAAGGCTACAGATCTTCGGTGCATTCCAAAGATGTGTCCTGGGGCAGGAGGTGAGCAATGTAACAGGGGTGTGGCCTCCGGACCGAGTGCTACACCGGCTTTTGATGCTAACACTAACAAGGATGGAATCGTTCCCGCTTTTTTGACATTGCCACGATTTTCTGGTGGTCATGCTATGGACACCAGTCCATTAGAGAGCCCCTATTGCCAAGACCAAAAATTGAGGACGACCCAACTATGGCACTGATTGCGCGACCTCATGATGACAATGCCACGGCAGTCGAAACTATTCCGTTTAAAGTGGCGCGGTACGGTGACGGTCAAGGATGGTTCTGACGCATTGAGGAGGCCCCGGAATAGAGAGCCAGAATCTCGCACTAAAGCATGCGTGCGATCCATTCCCAAGAAGAAGGCGCTTCATGATGATGCTTCATCCTGAGGTTTTGTGACGCTTCAGCACAGTGCTCGCGATGGACCAACTACGGAATGCGTGGAATATGCGAATTATGTTTATTGACCCAAGTATCTGATTTTGTTAATATGAGCGTGATTTTATCAGTGATAAAATATTTTATTGAGACACGCACTGCGTGTCTCGAGAGGAGATTGGCTATGTCCCAGGCAAAGTCTTCTTCCGGTCTGGCACGAAATGCCCTTGGATTGATTCACGTGATTTTCCAATCGGCATCGCAAATGAGTCCAACCGGGACCGTCGTATCGGGTTTGACCGCCATTGCAGCGTATGCTCTCGGATCCATGCCGCTGGCCATCGTACTCGCTCTTTTAGCCTCATTTCTGGGCGCGAATACCTTGATTCAGTTTTCTAAAAAGATTTCAAGTGCTGGCGGGTACTATACGTGGGTAGCGCGCGGAGCGGGTCCGTATGCGGGAGCATATACCGGATGGTTGTATCTCTTGTATCAAGGGCTTAATGCCCCAGCGTTGGTGCTGTTCTTTGGTTATGTGGTACGCGCCTTATTAGAGGTGGGGTTGAATGTCACGCTGGCGTCTTGGACGTGGTGGCCCTTCTCGATGGTGGCGGCACTCTTTGTCTGGTTTATTGCCTATCGGGGCATCAAGCAATCCTTAGTGTACTCCATGATCGTGGGGGTCATCGAAATCGTGGCGTTGGTGGTTTTGGCCATTTTGTTGATCGATAAGGCGGGAAGCCATAATACCTTAGCGACCTTTACTCCCCGATTTTCCACTACCGGATGGAGTGGTATTGGACTAGGGATGATCTTTGGACTCTTTTCCTTCGCGGGATATGGGGCTTCGGCCACACTGGGGGAGGAAGCGAAAAATCCGGGCCGGTCCATTTCTCGGGCCGTGATTATCTCTCTTGCGATTATTGGCTTCGTCCTGATTTTAGTGGGATATGCCACCACGGTGGCATGGGGAGTCGGGAAAATGGGGAGTTATTCGACGTTGCCTCTTCCGCTCCTGAACTTGGTGCATAGCGTACTCTCGTCGTCGTGGCTCTTTTGGTTTTGGGTGCTGACGATTCTCATTATCAATAGTACCCTAACAGCCATTATCGCCATCACCAACGCCCAAGTACGCGTGTTGTTTGCCTTGGGTCGCGATCAAATCGTCCTACCGCGTTCGATGGGGGACACCCATCCAATTTATAAGACGCCCAATCGCGCCATTCATGCCCAATCGATAGCGGGCATTATCATTATGACAGCCGTAGGGTTTTGGCTCGGCTCGTTCAGTGGATTTCTCTTCTTGGCGGAACTGGTGACTCTATCGAACTTACTCATTCACATCATGACCAACACCTCGCTCACACGGTATTATCATAAAATCGGGCAATTCCGATGGGTGGTCCATGGCGTCATTCCGGTCCTAGCCAGCATCATGTTTCTTTTTCCCATTTACTTTTCGATTTTCCCAGTGCCGAGTTTTCCCGATAACATTCCGCCCTATCTGGTGGTGGGCTGGTTAGTCATCGGCGGCATTTTACTGTGGCGACTGTTCCGTCGCTCTCCCGATCTGCTTAACCATGCCGGCTTGATTAGCAGCGAGACGCCGGATGCTGATTTACCTCCGAGTGTGTCGGGTTAACTGCGGTGATCCGGGCTAGATCGTTGGGACACAGGTCTCGCGACTGTTAGGGGACGACAGTCACTAATTACGCAGGAGGGATGAAAGTGCAAAATCACGTTCCCGAATTATTATCGCCTCTGACGCCGCTCGTGCGGGCAGAGCGATTGGCCGAGCACTGGGGTCTCACGCAATTGTGGTTCAAAAACGAAACCACGGGGCTATCAGGATCATTTAAGGACCGGGGAGCGGTGGTGGCGATTCGAGAGGCAAAACATCAGGGATTTCGCACCATTATTACGGCGTCGAGTGGCAACGCTGGCGCGGCTACGGCGGCGCATGCCGCTCGAGCCGGCATCCGTGCCATTGTGCTGGTGGATCCCGATGCCCCTCAGGGCAAGCTTCAGCAAATTCAGGCCTATGGAGCGGAAATACGCAGGATTCCGGAGCTCTTTAACCAGCCTAGCGAGCGGTTTATTCAGTGGCTCAAAGAGGCGGCCGCGCAAGAGGAGGCCTATTTAGCGTTTTATTGGGAACCCGTCAATCCGGCCATCATGCAAGGGTTTGAAGTGATTGCGGAAGAAATTGTGCATCAACTGGGAAAAGCCCCCGATGTGGTTCTCATTCCGACGGGTGGGGGAGACCACTTGGTGGCTCAGGGGCGGGCCTATCTTCGCCTTTGGCGACAAGGTCGGATTGACCACGTACCCCAACTGATTGCGGTACAACCAGAGGGCGCGTGTCCTCTGGCAGAGGCTGTACGGGCTGGGTTGGATTACGTGCCTTATCGAGCGGGACCGGTGACGATGGCCTCCGGATTGAAGGTGGCATTTTCGGGACAGCACGCTTTGGAACTGATTCAGAAGTCCGAAGCGGTACAAGGACAAAAGCACTTAGCGATGACGGCAAGTGAAGAGGAGATTCGAGCGGGTGTCGCACTCCTGGCATCGATGGAGGGGCTATGGATAGAACCTTCGGGGGTGGCGGCCCTATCGGTCGTCCCTCACCTTCTTCAAGAAGGGGTTATTCACCCCGAGACGCTGGTGGTGGCGCCCCTCACCGGAGCCGGATGGAAAGATAGTCCTCAGACCCTTTAATGGTTACCATGCGTGTTTTTAGGTCACTAGTGGCGCGTTCGGTGAGCCCTCAGCCGCCGATAATGAGTAGGGAGCATCTGAGGTACTGTCGTCGGCGGACCCATTCTCCATGGTAGAGGCATGGACGCTCAGGCTCAGGCCGTCGAACTCCGTGGATGGCGACGACAGCAATTTTCCCAACACCCGTGCGAGGTGACGGTGCGGGGGAGCGCCAGCTCCACAGCTTCACGGTATCCACATCGATTCATGGTAACCCTCCTGAAATTTTTACCATGAGTATCCTCTGTGGGTGCTGAAGGGTAAAGATAATCCTCAGGATGGCAACGTCAATCGCTCAGATTACGGGGGTTACCGCCAACCCTTAGGATTTTATATTCCTGCGGATAACGCCTGTAATCCTATGTTTGGGATTACGGGCGGAGCGCAGTATTAAACCCTTTGTCATTGGACGAAATTATGTGCTCTAGCCAGTTATGTGCTGTTGGCGGAGACGGGCCGCCTCCGCCATCAGCACATAACGCCTGCTAGAGTCCCGCCAAGAACGCGAGGATATCGTCGGATGGCTGATAGCGACCACTCGGCGCCCTGGGGGCTGGCGGTTTTGGCCAGGGCCCGCTCTTTGAGTTGGATATCCGCCACCATCATGTATTTGTGTGTGGTCTCGATGCTTGCGTGGCCCAGCCAGATGGCAATGGTGGAGAGATCGATGCCCGATTGTAGCAAATGCATGGCGGTGGTGTGGCGAATCACATGGCGGTCAGACTGACGCTCTAGGGGGCCATGGACGGCATGCCGGAATTTCCTGCCGAGCGGGGCGACCGTGTGGGCTACGGGTCCCATGCGAACGTCCTGGCCAGTCCATCGACCGGGTAGCTCGGAAGCAGATCCCCTGACCACGCCGGTTTTCGGCGGCACCTCGCGTCGCGAGCGCCCCGAAACAGGAGTCCCCGCCCACAGGGCGGAGCTTTTCACCGACGTTCCCCATGACCCGACAGACGCAAGATAGAGTGGATGAAGACATCCGACCTTTGCCGTCATGTCGGCAAATCGGTTGTCGCCATCGGTCCTTGCGCCGTGAGCGGTCGTGGAAACCACGGAAAGCCATGCAATATTACGAAAATCGTCGAGAG
>NZ_JBYCKN010000011.1:0-33348 GCF_057473405.1 Sulfobacillus sp. TH-112 | reverse complement strand
CTCTAAAATTCCCTCTTGAATGCCTTCTGTCACGGCGGATGCAAAAGCCGCATTCTTATACAGCGCATGCTCTAGCGCACGGGTTATCCGTATCAGCGTCGCATTCTTCACTAAGCCCAATGCGACAGCGGATTCAGGCCACAAATCTGATACGGACACTATATACGGCACACCCAAAAGACGTTTATAGATCCACGCTGTGATTCCCAAGAATAGCGGCGGCGACTCCACAATCACATAATCCGGTCGCGATTGACGCATCAACGCCACAAACGAGGTTACGACAAACGAAAAATAGTTCGCGAGTCGCAACCAGAACCGTCCGGTGGGTACACGCCAAATCCACGCCCGGACCACCGGAATTCCCTCGATCACTTCCTTCATGAAGAAAGCCTCTCGGCCGCGAACCTCACGCGTCGCTCCGAGATGATGGGCGTGTGCCGTCACCACCGTGACCTTGTGGCCATGATCCGTCAATTGCTTCGCCATAGCCTGCAATCTTAATGATGCCGCGCCGGGCTCGGGGACATAATATTGAGTTAATAAGATAAAATGCAATGATCTCGTATTGAGCCCTCCGGCCCGTTAAATTTTCAATACGTATAGTTAACGAACATATCACACCTAAGGTATCATATCGAAAATCTTTTCCTATCGGAAGTCGTCTAAATATGGCTGATCTGGAAGAAATCCTGGAGATGAAGGGATGAAGGCTTCAAAAACGTGCCACTAGTCTCATGAACCCAAATGAAAATCGACTCAGTGTCTAAGGACGCGCCCGCTGGATTAACGCTTTCCATATTCCCATTGCAATGCTGCGGCGCGATTCGAGGTGAACGCTAGATATTGTGCTTGCAGAAGATGATTTCAGCCGATACCATAGCAATAGACTCATGAGAGGAGTGGCCCCATGGCTAGTATTCCCCCACGTAGTGCCATACATTCTGGGACGATGGTCGACATTGTCTTAAAAGTCGACCAACCCACAGGTCGATTAACGCGCGGAAGGGTTAAAGATATTCTGACCAAATCGCCGACTCACCCTCACGGAATCAAGGTGCGACTCGACGATGGGCAGGTGGGACGAGTCCAAGCGGTCATCTCCGAATCGTCTTCATAGGTTGGTAAGGGAGTCGCTGTGTCTCGAGACGTCTCACGAGTATCGGGCGCCCCGAATGACTTCTCACCGGAAGACCGTCCTTCGACTGTCCCTACGGCCCCGTCTTCTAGCGAGCCCCTCGACGCAGCAACACTTGTTGCGCAGTCATCCAGAATATGGCGCAATCAAGCCGCAAACTCCATTCATCGCAATATTGCAAGTCAAGCGCCATAATTTCTCCTGTCGACAAGTCGCCGCGACCCGACACCTGGGCGAGACCGGTCATTCCTGGCAAAAACTCGTGACGTCGATGCATATACGGTGCATAGAGCGCTACCATTTCCGGAATTTCTGGTCGCGGACCGATGAGCGACATCTCTCCCCGCAACACATTAATCAACTGCGGAAGTTCGTCAAGCGAGGTGCGCCGCAAGAAATTGCCGATCCGGGTAATGCGCACATCCATTACATCTTGAAACACATAGTGCTCAAACTCATCGGCCGTCGGAGGCACCCATAAAGCGTCCGCCCCATCACGCATCGTACGAAATTTCCAAATCACAAAGGGGCGTCCTTGATAGCCTATCCGCGTTTGAAAAAACCAGACGGAGCCGGGCGAATCCCTCCGTATGAGAACCATAATCAAGAGCCATAGGGGTGATGTCACCACCAAGACGAGCCCCGCGACGACCACATCGAGTCCCCGTTTCACACGCCGTGCCACATCCATGATTACCGAGTCCGCAATAGTGAGGCGCTGAGCGCCTCGACCACGTCGTCGACATCACCATGCGTCATAGTGGGATAGAGGGGCAACGAAATTTGGCCAGCAAAATAGTGGTCCGCCCGAGGGAAGTCTCCCACGCGCCAGCCGAAAGTCTTTTGATAGTAACTATGATGATGAATGGGGATAAAGTGGACCGACGTTCCAATATGACGTTCCCGCAGATCATCAATGACCCGGTCGCGAGCAGTGTTAGTACGTTCGCTGTCGACCCGTATCGGAAATATGTGCCAGGCATGCTCATACCCGACTCGTACGGTGGGTAAAATCACCGGAAGATCGTGCAACGCCTCCATATAGTGCATCGCTAATTCATGGCGCTTTTGCTGCATTTGGCGAAACTTCTGCAATTGTACCAAGCCCATGGCTGCCTCAATATCTGTCATATTGTATTTGTAACCGGGATATTCCACATCATAACGCCAACTTCCCGATTCACTGTAGCGGCTCCACGCATTTTTCGATAATCCATGCAACGACAGTACCCGGATCCTCTCCAGCATGCTGGAATCTGGCACCACCAATGCTCCGCCTTCACCCGTGGTGAGATTCTTGGTCGCGTAAAAAGAAAATGCCGTAAGATTCCCGAACGATCCCACGAGGCGGCCGTCTTGGCGACTGCCTAAGGCATGGGCTGCATCCTCAATAATGTGCACCCCGTATTGATCGCGTATCCGATTCATCTCTTTTATGTCGACACTGTGTCCGGCATAATGTACCGGAATGACAGCACGAGTGCGAGGAGACATCACCTGACGAACCGCATCAAGATTGATGTTGGCTGTGTCCTCGTCGATATCCACCAGCACCGGGGTCGCACCCACATGGATAATCACATTCACGGAGGCGGCAAAAGTGTACGGCGTCGTAATCACTTCGTCCCCTGGGCCAATGCCAGCAGCCAAGAGCGCCAAATGCAGACCGGCGGTACAAGACGAGACACAGACCACCTGCTCTACCCCAAGATATTCCGCCAATTGCTCCTCGAATTGCTGAGTGAGGCCGGCACGCGTAATCCATCGCGCCATAATCGCTTTTTCCACGGCTTGTACTTCCGCTTCCCCCACTTCGGGCTCATTATACGGTAAGAAACGTTCACGAGTCATCACATGCCTCCTCTTACTCCGTAAGTCGCCATCAAATCCTGTACAATCGCGTTAACGGGGTCCTGAAATGAACGCGACGGAATTGGCGGCGGGTTCCCCAATGTCTGTATGCCCGCAGCGATACGCTCTGCGTCCGCCCCAACCAGGACAGCCCGGCCAGAATTCACCAATTCCACCCACTCAGTTTCATCGCGTAATATCAAGCAGGGGACACCCAGAGCGGCCGCCTCTCGTTGCAGTCCTCCAGAATCCGTGAATACCGCAGCACTATCCGCAACCAACCCCAACATCCCTTGATACCCCAACGGTTCAATGAGATGAATAGCACTATCCTTAGCCAGATGCAGGTTATATCGCCTCATTCTCTCTGCTGTGCGAGGGTGAAGCGGCAAAACCACGGGTCGTGGAAGCGACGATAAGCCATGCAGAATGTCTCTGAGGCGGGGTGCACTATCGGTATTTTCTTGACGATGAATGGTGGCCACGTAATATTCCCCAGCGTTGAATCCTAATCCGACCCTCACCGTATCATCGCGAGGCACCATGTGGATCGCTGCATCCATCACATCTCCGGTAAGCTGTACGCCCTCATTAATGCCTTCGTCCATCAGATTCTTTAGAGATTGCTCGGTCGGACAATAAAGCCGCGAGGCCACATGGTCCGTCACAATGCGATTAATTTCTTCCGGCATGGCACGATTAAAACTTCTAAGACCCGCTTCGACATGAGCGACTGGCACGTGCAATTTGACGGCAGCCAACGCTCCCGCCAACGTCGAGTTGGTGTCTCCGTAAACTAGAACCACATGAGGTTCCTCACGCCGAATCACGTCGTCTAACGATGCCAGCATTTTCCCGGTCTGTTCCCCTGCTGTACCTGAGCCGATCCCCAAATCGTAATCTGGCTTGGGGATCCCTAAGCCTTCGAAAAACACCTCCGATAGTTGCCGGTCATAGTGTTGCCCAGTATGCACCAACACCTCATGGGAAACCCGGCGCAAAGCCGGAGAAAGAACGGCCGCTTTGACAAACTGAGGGCGAGCTCCCACCACGCTCAATATTTTCATCGCTAGTGGTGCCCATAAAAGTGGGCAATGGCCTCAACTACGGTGTCCACCTCGTCGTCGGACAGTTCCGGGAAGATCGGCAGCGACAGCACGGTGCGAGTGGCCTCTTCAGTCTGCGGGAATTCTTCGGGACGGTATCCGAGATATTGGAGCACCGGTTGACGATGCAAGGCCAAGGGGTAATAGATAGTAGAGCCAATCTCTCGACTCTTCAAAAAGGCCATCAGTTCATCACGCCGCTCCGCCCGAATGGTGTACTGGTGAAACACATGAGTAGCTTCTACTGGCACCATAGGCGAGATGACCTCGCTAATCCCATGATCATGAATCAAGGCGGTATACCGTTCGGCAATGGCCTGACGACGGCGGGTCCAGTCAGAAAGATAAGGTAATTTAACGTCAAGCACAGCTGCTTGCACCGCGTCAAGTCGGGAGTTCACTCCCAAGGCTTCATGAATGTATTTCTTTTTCGATCCATGCACTCTGAGAGTCCGCACGCGGTCGACAAGCGTAACGTCTTGACTGCATACTAACCCGGCATCCCCATAAGCACCCAAGTTTTTCGTAGGAAAGAATGAAAAGCATCCGAGAGCCCCGACGGTACCAGCCAATTGTCCATTCCATGACGCCCCAATCGCCTGGGCCGCATCTTCAACAATCGGTCCCTCAAACGCCCGCTTTAGGGCCGGCATGTCTGCCATCAGTCCAAACAAGTGGACCGGCAGCATCGCTCGTGTCCGGGGGGAAACGCGAGTCGATGCTAAATCCGGATCCATATTAAACGTATCCAGTTGGATGTCAGTAAAGACCGGTTTTGCACCTGTCCGAAGAATGCTGCCCGCGGTAGCAAAAAATGTAAATGGGGTGGTAAGCACCTCATCTCCGGGACCCACATCTAGCGCCAATAGCGCGAGGTACAGCGCATCCGATCCATTAGCGACGCCCACCGCCGTGGCGCCAATGTAGTTCCCAATATGCTGTTCAAAATCTTTCACCGTGTCGCCCAGAATGAACTGGCTCGATTGCAGTACCCGCTGCATCGCGGCCGATACGTCATCATGAATCTTCTGGGTCTGTCTGGATAAGTCAAATGCTGGAATTGCCATATGCATCCCTCTTTCAGTCCGGTTTAGGAAATAGCCACTGTTCTTCAGGAGTCAGTCGTACCACGCGAGCCGGAATACCCATCACTACTTGATACGACGGTACGTTACGCGTCACGACCGCACCGGCTGCTACCAGCGCCTCTTGACCAATCTCGACTCCCGGCAGCAAGACGGCCCCACCGCCAATGCGGGCAGCCCGGCGTATCCAAGGTCCACGAGTAGCGGCGTGACGGGCTTCAGTACGAGCCACATACGGATCGTTCGTGGTGGTGACCATAGGTGCGATGAACACGAAGTCTTCCACCGTACTTTTGGCGGTCAAGTACACATTGGTCTGCAATTTCGTGTCATTTCCCACAACCGTGTCATTCTCAATCGTACTCTGGCGACCCACAACCACCCGATCACCAATTTGGCACCGCTCACGAATTTGTGCATTGTCGGCGATAAAGCAATCCATCCCAAGGGTGGTTCCCCGGTACAGGATGGCGTATGCGCCGATGGTGGTCCCCTCACCGATGCTTAAAAGGCCTAGGTGACCCGTCTTTAAGGTGCTATTTTTGCCCGCACTAGGTTGTCGTCCCAAGATGCTCCCATCGCCGACGGTCACGTTCTTGGCAATCACCACTCCGTCGTGAATAATCACCCGGTCGCCAATACGGACTCCTGGCCCTATGACCACATCCTCCGCTATGAGACAATCTCGCCCGAATATGGTGTCCTCAGCCATCACGACCCCATTTCCTCGCGTACGCCAACAGATACCGGTCGTCTTTGATCAGCCGATAACATTAATGCTTCAATCACCTCAATGACATGGAGCGCACTGGCGCCCGATAACTTAGACGGCTGTCCACTGCCAATAGCGCGTACGAAATCGTCCAATGCATCCGCATGGCTTTGCCATCCGGTCCGAGACGGAGACTGATGGACCTGGTCGATGATGCTCTCTTCGTCGTCTTCGGGAATGCGCCAGAATTCTAGCTCTTGCACTGTAGGCCCCATAACAATACTGCCTTTGTCCCCCACCAGCGCAATGCGCTCTTCCAAGTTCCCCTCAGCGACCGAGGTGGTCGCATTGACGGTAAAAAGTGCTCCACTACGCGCCCGCATGGTCGCAGCCACGGTATCCTCGGCCTCAATGTGATGGGTCAGTGTGCCGGCAAAACAAAACACCTCTTCGATCGGGCCGGAAAACTGCAACAACACATCGAGAGCATGAATGGCTTGATTAAATAATACCCCACCATCCATATGGCGCGTACCTCGCCACGGTGCGGCATCATAATAGGACTGTGAGCGAGCCCAGCGCACCGATATTCCGCCTTCCACCAAGCGCCCCATCCGCCCAGAGCGAAATACCTCCATGGCCATCTCCACTGTCGGTAGCAATCGATTAAATTGAGTCACCGTCAACACCCGGCCGAGCCGTTCAGCCTGTGCCACCATCGCCATGGCATCTTCTGCCGAAAGTGCCATGGGCTTTTCCACGAGAACATGAGCTCCATGAGTCAAAGCTATCTCCGCTAACTCCCGATGATTACCGGAAGGCGTAGCAATAATAACGCCGTCGAGATCCGAGTGATGCGTAAAAAGCGCCTCGAGATCACCATAGGATGCCGCATCAAACGCAACAGCAGCGGCAGCGGCTTTGTCAACATCTGTATCCACCGTAGCCACCAAAGACACTTTTGGTGTATGGACCAGTGCTTGTAGATGTTTTTGACCAATCTTGCCACATCCAACCAATGCCACTTTCAAGTCAGGCAACACAACACGTCCTTCCCATGCTATAACAAAAAAATCTTTTCGCGCCCCTCGGTAATGCCCTGAGTCGCGTTGCGCGTATCCACAATTAATGGCGCTAACTGCACCAAGCGAGCATAATCCACGACCCGATGAGCCGTGGTAATGACCACACAGTCTTGATTTTGTAAAAGATCATCGCTCATCTCTTGAGAAGAGATTTCCCGACCGAAAAAGGTGTGAGGCTTCACATGAGGGACATAGGGATCGTAGTAAGTCACCCGCGCACCCCTCTCCTCTAAAATTTCGAATACCTTTAATGCGGGCGATTCGCGTTCATCGTTAATATCCTCTTTATAGGCAATCCCCATTAAAAGGATTCGAGAGTTCTTCAAGGATTTTTCGTGTTCGTTGAGAGCACGAATGACGCGGTCCACCACGACATAGGGCATACTTTGGTTAATTTCACCTGCGAGTTCAATGAACCTCGTCGAAAAATCATATTCACGAGCCTTCCAACTAAGATAGAAGGGATCTAAGGGAATACAGTGTCCACCCACGCCCGGGCCAGGGTGAAATATCTGAATGCCAAAGGGCTTGGTAGCTGCCGCGTCTAGTACTTCCCAGACATTAATCCCCATGCGATCCGAAAGCAACGCCAATTCATTGACGAGGGCAATATTCACCGCACGGTACGTGTTTTCAAATACCTTGGACATTTCCGCTACCTTAGGAGAACTTACAGGAATTACTTTTTCGATAGATTGTTCATAAAGACGCGTCGCCACTGTTTGACAAAAGGAAGTCACACCGCCAATCAACTTGGGGGTATTTTGTGTTTTGAAATCCTCACGGCCGGGATCGACGCGTTCCGGAGAAAAAGCCAAGAAAAATTCGCTCCCCAATGTCAATCCACTGGTTTCCAGTATGGGTTGTAAGACTTCCTCGGTTGTCCCAGGGTATGTGGTACTTTCTAAGACGACTAATTGCCCCGCGCGCATAATTGTCCGAACTCGGTTAGCCACTTGAATGATATAACTTAAGTCCGGTTCTTTGTTGTCGGTAAGCGGTGTGGGAACACAAATAATAATAACATCGGCAAAAGTCAAATCCCGGTAATCGCTTGTACCCTCCATTTTTTTATCTCGGACTAAATCTCTGAACAATGCACTATCCACATCAGGGATGTAGTTCTCACCTCGGCATACCTTATCCACTTTTCCGGCATTATCATCCAATCCAATGACATGAAACCCCGCTCGGGCATGTTCTACCGCCAGTGGCAGTCCCACATACCCTAATCCGACGATGCCGATAGTGGCTGTCTTCGATAAAATACGATCTAACAGAATATCAAAAGCGGTGGTCGCTTTAGTGTCGGATGGCATGTTGACGTTCCCCCCCTAGATGATCGATGACTGCCGCGACGGGTCCATATTCTGGTACCACTTGATGCAATAGTGTCTTCAACTCATTGGCGTCCGACGATGCGACGTGCAATATTAATTGCTCTATATTCTTCATGACCTCTCGGCTGTCACAGGGAGGCTCTTGGTGCACGAAAATTCGCTCGTGCCTCGTAGCCCTAGTGCGATCCTCGGTGGTCAAGAGCTCTTCGTAGAGCTTTTCCCCAGGGCGCACACCAGTAAAGACAATATCAATATCAACCCCGGGCCGCAGTCCCGATAGGCGTACCAGGTTATTCGCTAAATCCAAAATTCGAATAGGATCTCCCATGTCCAGGACAAATGTCTCGCCGCCCTTACCCATGGCCCCTGCCTGAATGACCAGCTGCGATGCTTCCGCTACGGTCATAAAATAACGCACCATGTCCGGATGCGTTACCGTAACGGGGCCCCCTGAGGCAATTTGTTGCTGGAACACCGGGATCACGCTACCTCGACTTCCCAACACATTCCCGAATCGAACACTAACAAACCGGGTGCTCGACTGCCGAGAGTAAATTTGCACCAAAAGTTCTCCCACTCGTTTGGTAGCGCCGTAAATACTGGTAGGGTTGACCGCCTTATCCGTCGAAATGAAGACAAAGGTTTCCACCTTGGTGCGATGACAAAGATCCACCAATTGCCATAAAGCGGCAACGTTGTTATAGATAACCTCATCGGGTTGCGCTTCCATTAAGGGAACATGTTTGTGAGCCGCGGCATGAAACACGACTTCCGGGTGGTGCTGCTGAAATACCCGATCCATACGCGATTGGTCTCGCAAGTCAGCCACCAGCGGCACGATTGGCACCTCGGGAAATCGCGTCCTCATCTCACGATCGATTTCAAAAATCGACGTTTCATCTAACCCCAGTAACAGCAATACACGGGGAGCAAAGGGCGCCACTTGACGTGCTAGTTCCGAGCCGATGGTCCCCCCGGCACCCGTTACAAGCACCACGCGGCCCGTAATATACCCCGCAATTTCGCCGAGATCGATGACGGCTGGCTCGCGCTGCAACAAGTCTTCAATTTGCACGTCGCGAATTTGATGAACGGAGACTTGTCCTTCAATCATTTGATTAATGGCGGGCAATGTTTTGACGGTCACTCCGCAGGCGCGACACTCTTCCACCAGAGGGCGAATGACTTCCCCTGATGCGGACGGAATAGCCAACAACACCTGATCAATACGGTAATCACGGACGATCGTGCGAATTTCCGGCGTAGTGCCCAGCACCTTAAGGGACGCAATATGCATTCCCACTTTTTGCATATCATCGTCAAGGAATCCCACCGCAACTCCAACCGCAGGATGGCGCCCCAGTTCTTGCGCGACAAGCTGCCCGGCCTTGCCCGCGCCCACAATCAAGACTCTCGCACGGGTCGGAGGATTGGCGCTCCACCTGAAGTCAAAAAACGACCGCAATAGAAACCGCCATCCCCCAACCAAAGAGACAGCAAATAATAGATAGAGTAAGTACACCGCCCGAGAATAATGCGCCGTATGAGTGACGAGAAGTAATCCGCCTAAGATAATCGCCGAACCAAATACCGAAAAAATTAGGACTTGGGCATCTCGCGCGCCTGCATAGCGCCACATACGGTGATATGTTCGGGTCACAAAAAAGAGCGCAATCGTCAGGACGGTAAAATAGCCCGCCACATGGAGATACGGCAAAAGATAGCTTGAAGGAATGTGTGGCGTATCAAACCGTAAATACAGCGCCAAGTACACCGAAGCATTAATTAAAATAGCATCAACAACCATGGAAAAAATCATTTTAAGATATACATAAATTCTTTGCGCCATAAAAACCCTCATTTCGCGTCTTCTCGGCGCTCAGATTATATCACGGATGCCTCTCGTTCTCGACCTTTTGTCGGATGGACAAGATCGGCGCCACCCCCAATATTTACCGTCTGAAACGCAAACAACAAGAAGACATTTCAGTGTGAACTGTCGAAATATCGGCACATAAACGCTGCCATTGTCGACGAATCTTATGCCGGTCCATCATCACCTTCGCCATAGCCAACCATTGTCATATGAATCAAAACAGCATAGGCTATTAGAAGAATTCGAGGTCTTCTTAAATGGAGGATACACGTGACAATCAAAGTGGAACCATCAACCACCGACGCCGACTGGATCGTCGTCACGGTTGACCATGGAGAACCTAGCCCGGCTCAAGTATCGATTGACCGCGAAGCGCTCAAAACAATTATGCGCGAAGATCCGCGCCCACCAGAACTGCTGTTGGATCTGCTGTGTGAGCGAGTGATTAAAAGAATGCCGTTAGCCAATGGTCCGCACGGTGCGCGTCTCATCACAGCACATAATTTAAGTCTTGTCTGGCCCAAATAAAAGAGGCCCTATGCGGGCCTCTTTTATATCGCGCTATTGACTATGGTCTGTAGGTCCTCTGACTCTAAGGTCTCTTTTTCCATTAGAGACAGCGCTAAGCGATTCAGCGTTTGCCGATGTTGCAGCAATAAGGTTTTGGCCCGCTCGTATTGCTCCATCACGATATGTCTTATCGCTCGGTCAATCTTCGACGCCACTTCGTCACTATAATCGCGAGACCTCATCAGATCGCGGCCTAAGAAAACTGCTCCTTGCCGACGACCATAGGTCAATGGGCCTAACTCCTCACTCATCCCGTATTCCATAATCATTTGCCGAACCATCTTCGTCGATTTCTCCAAATCGTCACTAGCCCCTGTAGAAATTTCACCGAAAACAATTTGTTCCGCCGCTCGGCCGCCCAGCGACATCGCTACGCGATCCAAAAATTGCTCTCGTGTCATCCGATAGCGGTCCTCGTCTGGCACTGGCATGGTATATCCCATGGCCATTCCCCGAGGCACGATCGTCACCTTATGAATAGGGTCTCCATGAGGAACCAGCATGCCCACTAAGGTATGCCCCGACTCGTGGAACGCCACCACACGCTTTTCAAATGCGGTAATGACCCGACTCTTCTTTTGCGGCCCCGCCATGACCCGCTCAGCGGCCTCAATGAAATTATCCATTGAAATGCGGCGTTGTCGATTGCGCGCTGCCAAAAGAGCCGCCTCATTAGCCAAGTTGGCAAGATCGGCGCCAGTAAATCCCGGCGTGCGCTTAGCAATCACACCTAGGTCAATGTTCGCGGCAAGCGGCTTATTTTGCGTATGCACACCCAGAATCTGTTCTCTTCCTGCCAAGTCAGGAGGGTGCACCACAATTTGACGGTCAAATCGTCCGGGCCTCAACAGGGCCGGATCCAACACATCAGGGCGATTAGTGGCCGCCATCAAAATGATACCTTCATTGACACCAAATCCATCCATCTCGACCAGTAACTGGTTGAGCGTCTGCTCACGTTCGTCGTTCCCTCCACCATAGCCAGCACCGCGCATACGGCCCACAGCATCCAGTTCATCGATAAACACAATGCATGGGGCACTTTTCTTGGCCTGATCAAACATGTCTCGCACACGAGAGGCTCCCACGCCGACAAACATTTCGACAAAGCCGGAACCACTTTCTGAAAAAAATGGGACCCCCGCTTCGCCAGCCACAGCCCGTGCCAGTAATGTTTTTCCTGTTCCCGGAGGTCCGTAAAGAAGAATTCCTTTGGGTATCCGCGCTCCCATTTCGAGATAGCGTTTGGGATTGCGCAGAAAGTCGACCACTTCTTCCAATTCCTGCTTTTCTTCTTCGACTCCAGCGACATCACTAAAGGTCACTCGAGGCATATTATCGGCCATTAGTCGCGCCTGCGAGCGACCAAACGACATCATACGGTTCCCACCTTGTCCTTGACGCATCAAGAAAAACACGAGTGCCAAGATAAATAAGAGCGGTAACACGTCACCCAATACCGCTAACCACACGCCGTCTCCACCAGGCTTAGATACAGTCACATTAGCGCCACTCTGGCTCAAATCTTGGCTCAAGGTATAGGTGTATCCGGGCGCATAGACTGTCACATAGTGTGTGCCCGATGCTGTCTGCCAATCGACGTCGTGGGTGGACGAGTCCACTGTTGCCGACGTCACCTGGTGCCGCGACATATCCGCAACCAAGGTGCTGTAAGCCGTTTGACTCACTTGGGATGTCGGAGCATTAAAAAACTCCATTAACAACGACACCACCAACACCACAAAGACAATGGTCAATAGTCCGCGCAACCACCGATTTTGCATTGCAACCGTCCTCTCTATTCCCTCTCCTTATAGTGTAACGTAAAATGCCGAAAAAGAGCCACCCCTCTTCCGGTGTAATGTGCGCTCCCCTGGGCACACTAGGTATAAATCTGCCACAAGGGGGCGCTCGCCATGCAGGAGAGGCCTACGTTATGGCCATATGCCGCGTTCACCTGGGTTGTCGCTTGGCTATCGCTGCCAGCACTACCCACTTACCTTCCCATTCCCGGTCACTTCTTATGGAGTCGTCTAGCTGCTATGACGGTGATACCAGCACTGATTTGCTTCTTCGGGGTCATCGGCGATGCGATCACAAGACGATCGTTCGCCATCGCCCTCATCAACACAGGAATTCTCATTGAATCTCTCTATGTCACTCATTTCGTCAGTATGCCTACCGCTCTACAGCTTGTCGAACGGTGGCTGGCTGCCCTAATGGCGCTCGTATCTCTGGTGGTGTGCTTTCGTTCTTACCGACCCAACGCGCCGCCGGCCATGGAAATTCTCTCCAGCGGTGCGTTAACTTTAGCGTTTATTGCCCGCCCTATTTGGGCAGACGCCTTCTCGTCAAGCGTCTTGGCTGTCACCCTCGGGGTGCTCGCACGGCGTAAATCACGACCCACTTAATAACTCAAGTACAAGTTATAGAGAGAGGTGACATCTTGCACATATTGTTGCGTCTGCGGGTATGGCGGGATACCCCCGTACTGTTGTACCGCCCCTGGGCCAGCATTATAGGCTGCTAATGCAAGACTGGTATTGCCTCCAAACATCGAGAGCATACTATGCAAATAGAAGGTACCGAGCTCAATGTTGTCTTCGGGATTGTACAGTTCTTGCGATACCGTCGCGGGCGACAGGCCCACCGCTGAGGCAATGTCGCTCGCGGTGCCTGGCTCGAGCTGCATGAGGCCGACAGCGCCGGCCGAACTCACGGCACTGGAGTCGCCTCCCGACTCTTGGGTAATCACCGCAATGATTAATGCCGGCGGTACCCCCCACTGGCTGGCAATAGGCGTCACCACGGGCAGCATCGCATTATACAGTGCCTGCCGAGACAACCCTCCGGAATTAAACTGTTGCAGTAAGGACTGGATTTGACCCACGATCGACGCAATTTGCGATTGCAGGTTCGCCATCCCACTGGACAGTTGATTCTTTTGACTTTGTAATTGACCGATCAACTGCTGACGCTGCGCTAATCCCACCGACACTTGGCTCGCTTCCTGAGTTGCATCCGCCTGCAATACTAACGAATGTTCCTTCTCACGATTAAGGAGCACCTGTTCATTTTGCAGCATAGCCTCATGCTGACTAATGGAGTTTTTCGCCTGACTCAAAAACTGGGTCTCTTTTTGTAAATTCGCTTGCTCAAGTAACATGGCCGACTCTTCATTTTTGATGACCTGCACTTCGTTGGCGGCGGACGAGGCAATCTGTCCTAAAAGTTCGGCGCGACTAATGAAGTCCGAAAACGAGCGAGCCCCTAAAATCACATCCAAGTACCCGACCGAACCGCGTTCTTCAATGAGTTGCAATTGTCCAGACAGCATTTGACTCTGCTGAGACAAGTGCTTTTTGGTCACCACAATCAGTGCCGTCGTCTTCTGATAATCCGCAGTCGTAGTGGACAGCTGCTGCTCGGTCTCGGTAAGTTGCGCTTGGGTGGAATTTAAGAGGTTCTGGGTGGTACGAATATTCGCATTGGTCACTTGGATTTGCTGGGATGTCGACCCAATTTGCGCCTTTGCGGACGACAGATCCTGATTCAGTTTCGACATCTCGGATTCTGTGTCATTAATCGAATTTTGAGTTTGAGTATACTGCTGTTCTTCGGCGGCGAGTTGCGATTGTGCTTGGGCTTCCTCTTGCTGCAATTGCTGGAGACTCGCGGCATAAGCGACGGGTCCAAACATCACGAGTGCCATCCCAGCCGACAATGCAATCATTGCGGCTCGCTTCAATATATTCCCTCCCGTACTCGACAAATCACGTCTTTGCTAACGACAAAGAACATTCGACGTGCATTGGCAAATTCCTCTTTTCTCCTCGTTCAGTCCACGAATTCGTCAAATTCCCCGAAGGATCGCCTAAAGAGCAGCCGCGAATGATCCGAGACCGCAGAGCCATATATCGTAGATCAAAACGCAGAAATCCCTTCGTCGAAGGAGCGCAACGCGCCGAAGTCAGCTAAGATGTTCCACTGCACGGTTGAGGTAGAGAATGAGCCCAATAATTGCCATATCGAGACAAACATGCCTAGGCCCAAAGTCACGTAAATTCTGATAGTGCTCGGACGCGTGAGATCTTGCCATCGCATCTCACCTTATACCCGATATGAAGGAGGCTTAGGCGATGCCCTCAGATAGCCAACGAATTTGGATCACTGGTATTGTCGCTACCCTTGTATTTAGCCTAGTGACCGACATCATTCCTACTTTTTATGGACCGCGTCTCAACATTGCCCTTTGGGATGGGACCTTTGTGACACTCAATTTGACCTTGGCCGTCATTGTCGGATATGGATTGGAACTATTAATCGGAGTGGGATTGACCGCCTTTTACGCAAAACATCTCCGCCATCCAGGCATTAACCCCATCCTTGAGGGTCTACTCTATGGCGTAGCCACCTGGCTAGTCTTTATGGTCATCGGTATTCCGATCTTTGATGCAGTCAGCCCATTTGTCCAAAGCGGGCTTATGATGAGTCCAGGCTTCTTTTTATGGCGTTTGGGATTCATCGCCCCCATCAGCTGGCTTATCGCCTCCTCACTCTTTGGAATAGTCATAGGGTATTTCCTCGACCTACGGTTCTCATGGGGCAGACGCTAAGTTATTTTGGCTAATTTATCTTTCATGGAGTTGACTAGGATAGGGCACGCGCCAATTTCGACGGCCAACTCCTACCGGGTCCATTCGGGCACGGACGAATACCCATAATGCGCATCCGCATGAAACTTCCCATAGCCATCGGTTTGCGCCCGGAGATCGGTAAACGTCATGTAAGGAGCGTTGGCGCCAGATTCTCACCGAAACCTCCAAGATCCCGGTGAAGTACTTGTTCACGCTGCAACAAACCCGCTTCACCGATCAGTTCCAGCAAATGCGCCACAATGACGTCCATTTGGTCGTCCCGCAACCGTACCACTCCGGTTATCCAACCGTCGCGGGTGCCCAAGCGCGATACGTCGGATAGGAGGCCATGCTACACTACATTTAATTAGCCTTTACGGAAGGATGTTTATGGCCATTTTCTCTTCACTTATAGTAGATCAGGCGATTCGCCAATCTATTGACGCATTACCAACCGGCTACTGGGATTTCGGTAACGCCGACACCAAAGAATGGACCCACGGCTACCACAGTTATCCGGCCATGATGATTCCTCAAGTGGCGCGGAGCCTGATTGCCCTTGTCCAGCAGCATCAGCCGGGCATCCGGTCGCTGTTCGATCCCTTCATGGGCAGTGGCACCAGTTTGGTAGAGGGGCTCTTGGCGGGTCTCACGACCGTCGGGTCCGATCTGAATCCCTTGTCCCGCTTGATGACCCATGCCAAAACGACGGCGTGGGATCCCGCGGTATTGCAGTCCTGCACGGAGAGGCTCATGAATACCGTCGCACACATTCAGATTTTTGAGGCCGACTGGCCTCATTTTGACAACCTGACGTTTTGGTTCAAGCCGGCGGTTATTACAGCACTCACCCGTCTCAAGCGCGGTATCGAAGAGAGCGTTCCCGACACGCTCCGCGCCTTTTTCTGGGTCGCCTTTTCGGACACCGTCCGCTGGGTGTCGAATAGTCGCAATGCGGAATTTAAACTGTATCGTCTGGATGAAACGCGGCTAGCGCAATGGAACCCGGATGTATTGGGGACGTTTCGCAAGGTCATCACGCGCAATGAGGTGGGCAATCGGCGCCTCTGGGAGCGACGCCCCCTCCCGGCAGTCTCGTTGCATGCCTACAACGCTATGGACCTCTCAGCACTGCCGGAGGGGGCCTTCGACCTCATGGTGACGTCGCCACCCTATGGCGACAGCCGCACCACGGTCGCCTATGGCCAATTTTCGCGCCTGTCGTTACAATGGTTAAACCTCGCGGATGCGGCGGACGGACCCGCCCCCAACAAGCTCGACCAGGCAATGTTGGGAGGCCTCGCGACCAAGGCGTTGCAACACGAACTGCCCTCGCCGACCCTGACGGCGGCATTGGATCAAATAGCTCACACCGACACCAATCGGGCTCGCGAGGTCTTGTCGTTCTATCAAGACCTCGACATTACCCTGCGGGAAATTGAGCGCGTCATGCGACCCGGCGGATATCAATGCTGGGTGGTGGGCAATCGGACCGTCAAGAAGGTCCACCTTCTAACCGACCGGATTATTACAGAACTATCGGAGCGATACGGGCTCGTCTCCGTGGCCAATTTCACACGGGCCATTCCCAACAAGCGCATGCCCAAGGAAAACAGCCCCACGAATGAAGTCGGGGCGAAGGTATCCACCATGAACGGCGAGCAGATTTTTATCTTGCGTAAAAATTAGCCTCGGATTTCCTTGTTACTACGTGTCTGCTTTTGAGCTCCGCCCTCGTGTCGTTAGGCATGAGGGTGGTGGCGCCATTAGTAAGTACAACTTGCCTCGATTCTAGTCCTGCGCAGGAAGCCGATTTTTGGGCACGGCCTGCGATCCGGCGAGGTCGTTATCCACAGTAAATATATTCGAACAATGGCGCGCTGACCATCCAAGCACTGACACCACAGCCTGTCCCAATGTCAGCCATTCTGCTGCAGAGGACTGCCCATGGGGAAAAAGTCCCCAACTCAGGTGGGATGGCCCCATTTGACGAAAAATTGCAAGGGTGCCATGCTAACCATGCTCCCAAACGATCACGGGACGGTCGAAGCCAACTATGCACTGACCTCAACTCAGGAAATGTCGTATAGGAAAGGGGCACAGTGACCATTAACAACGGAAAGTCGGACCATGGGGGAATCCTAGACGTCTGGCACCACGTTCTGTAAGTTCGATTCGAAACCGCCTTTCCCCCATAGCGACATATGAAGGTTCTGCCCCAACTGTAGGCGATAGACCGGGCCTGCCCCCATGGCCCAAAGACGTTGCTCTATACGGCGTACCGTGTGCATCGACTGAGGAGCCGGCAAAATTAACCCACGCACCGTTCCACTATGCCCAATGATAAGTCCCCATTCTTCTGCCTCCGCCATGCGTAACCACGCTTGTAAATGGGGCTCAGGATGCCGTTCGTACTCTACACGAGCTGAGAGCCGACCGGCTTGCCCGAGGCGAGCCACATCCCGACGTCGAATGCCATCTCGTGCAAGTACCAGCGCTTCTTTAAGCTTCTCCTGATGTTCACGGCCATAGGGAATACGGTGACGATGATGATCCTCAGTATTTATTCGCCCGTGGCCCAAAACACCAATAATGAGGGCGGGAGGCATTGTTCCCAGGCGTTCCAATAGCTGTCCTGTCAATGGATTGAGAGCTACCACCCCAGGATACATGATGCCATCTGACGGTTCGATTTGAGCGGCCCAATGAGCCATTTGCGATGGGGTTAACCGCTCATTGTAGTATGCTGCCACCGCCCGTAACGTGGCGACAATATCCGCCGAACTTGAGGCCATTCCCTTGCCTATAGGTAACGTCGATTGTACCACGAGGGCCCCGCTTATCGGCTTCTTCCACATCTCAAGGGCAATCTCCGCCGCTCTCAGAGACTTCTTGCGGTGAGCCGGCCACACCGTCAATCCTTGCGCCTCGTCTGATCCCACAAAGGTCACCCGCGTTCCCCAACGTATGGGCAAGGTAATAAGGAAAGGAACCCCATCGATCTCTCCCTGAACGAGTTCACCAAACGTCCCCGCTGCAAATCCCCATCCGGGTTTTTCCCCGTTCACCCAGGTTCCCTCCTCAAAAACTGGAATTCAAGTCCACTACGGTGCGATCGACGATGAAGTGGACGACGATGCCACCGCAGAACTTCCCCAGGTATTGATGAGACCATCAACAACACTACTCGGCCCCTGCACAACGACCAAGGTTTTGTTCAGGGTGAGAACGGCCATCTCTCCGCCTGCTGGCATCGTACCGATTCGCACCTGCAGCAGACCCACACTCTCTGTCACAAAAGATATCCCCGAGGGTGGCTTGAATACTCCCGCTTTTGACTCCGTAATCACGACGGGATTCCCAGAGGACGTTTGATAGGTGAGTAACGCCACACGATTGGGCCCCTCTGTCCCCATGTCAACAGCGTTCAGGACTAATTCCATGCTGGCCGGTGGCAACACAATAGGAAATGACACTTGCGATCTCACCATGTTCAATTCCGTTCCCTGTGCGGTCAATGCCGCTTCTGGAACTACTCCACTCGGTGGAGTAAATGAGAAGGCCGAACTTTTCAGTTGAGAATTCAATACCACGTGAGATGGCGTCTCCTGCAACGTTCCGCCATCCCATGTGGCGACCCAACGCGATGGAGTGTTGGTCGTTAAGTTAAACCATAGGGTGGTTTTTGCCGTAATGCCTGATGCCACCGGAGAGAGCATCTTGAGCACCACCTCTTTCGGATTGACGACCACACTAATCGCCTTACTGTCTTGAATCACTTTGGGTAAGTCCGTACCTAAAATACGAAACTCCGTCCATGACACGGGATCTGCGGTCAATACCGAATAGTACTTAGCCCCTGATTGATACACAATCGTATTCAAGCCATTGTCAATCACTTGATACGGAGTACCACTACTAGGCGACACTTTCAATGAAAATGCGGCGGGCTTGTCTTGACTCACCAACTGCACATGGAACACTTGTCGCTTGGTATGCTTACGATACGCCACCTCAGTGATGGACTCACTAACAGTGCGCCAGCTTCGAATTCGGTCGTACACTTCCTTCTTTACCTGCGTCGCCGTCATTCCATGAGAAATCGTCTCCGGCCCATGACTAATGCCGCATCCCGCAAGAAGCACCGATAAGATTACGCTAGCCCATACCACCTGTTTTTTCATAAGATCTATCGTATCTCTCCCTCACCTATCCGGCAAGGTCGTCCGTCTTGAGAAAACTCTCTTTTTAACATATCATGGGTATGGGTTGCCAGGGCGACCTCTCTTAGTGAGGTGAAGGTCTCATGGTAAAGGCAGGAGAAACCGACTTTATTCAACTGCTGCGTGACCACGACATGCGGGTCACGCCGAACCGTTTGACCGTCTTTCGCCTGTTACAAAAAACTTCACAACCCTTAACGATCCCGGATTTAGCCACCAAGGTGGAATCGTCGGGTCTCAACACCACCACACTCTATCGGATCATGGAAACATTCTCTTCGCTAGGGATAGTTCATCCCGTTCTACAAGATCATCAAAATGTCGCCTATGAATTGGTGGAGCCCTTTGCCCGACATCACGATCACCTCGTCTGTCGAAGTTGCGGAAAAACCGTCGACATCTATGATTGCCGGCTAGATGAGGCATTAAAGGCTATTAGTCAGGAACGCGGGTTCCGCATCGATTTTCATCAAACCGAAGTACATGGCTTGTGTCCCGCTTGTCAAAAACTTACTCTATCCCCTTAAGACGCGCATCTTTTATGAGACTGTCCCGTAGTTCGCAAGACCGGGCCACGCCACTATTCTCCACGGCCATCAACACGGCCCCTGCCACTGGGCGCAATTCGGTCATCCGCGCTGATGCTTGGGGAAGACTCTTACGCACCGAATCAAGAAACGCATCTTTCATCTGAGGTGCTTGCCCAAGCCACAAGCTGCCTGCCATCACCACATCACACGGCAGATCTGTGAGACTGAGAAGCTTAGCACATCCGATCACACTTTCACCTATTGCGCGGCCCATTTGGGTCAAGAGCCTGCAGGCCACATCATCTCCGCCGAGAGCGGCCTGAAAACATAATGGTGCCAACACCAAAAAATGAGTTTCGGGAATCTCCTTAAAATAGAGCGCGCGACTCAGGCTCTCATAGTCCGGGAGACCTAGTACGCTTAATATAGTTTCTTCCATTGCGGTCTTAGGGCCCCTGAATTCGGCACTGCGAAAGGCGACATGCAACACCTCACGGGCGAGATCAATTCCACTACCGAAGTCTCCCCATTCGTACCCTAAGCCGCCCACATGCCGTGTGAGCCCGTCGTTGTTGATTCCGAATACATTGCCACCGGTGCCCGCAACAGCCACAATGGCCGATCGTGCATCACTGCCGGCCCGCAGTGCAATTTCCGCGTCGTTCACCACCCTAAAGGGGACCGATGCATAAAAATCACGTAACAGTGAGTCTACTCGCGCCACATCTTCAGGAAAGTCGGCGCCCGCTAATCCCACCACCACCCCACGGATCTGATCCATTCCCCGTTGAGCTGCATGAAGTGCATCATTCATGACTCGCGTCAACTCCTCCATCGCGCGTTCCATCCCCACGACCTGGTGATTGGACGGGCCACCACGGGCAAAGCCTATCACCTCAAGCCCTTGGTCATCTCCCGCTACCACGACCACTTCCGTCTTTGTTCCACCGCCATCAACCCCGATCCACGTACTAATCTCCTCCTCAACGCCACTGATCGACTATCGCGAGATATGGGGCCAGGGATTTCCCCACGCGACGAGGTCTGAATTCAGCGAGAATTAATTTTTATAGACCGGGAAAACTTCTTCCGCACCGGTTTGTCCCTTCCGATTGTCAGGAAAATACGGCATAATGATAGCAAATCCTACGATCTTTCATAACGTGAGGATCGCAGATACTAGAAAATCAAATCCGTGCGATAGGTGGGAGAACGTGGATTATCAGAACGAGCGTGTGGCAATATTTGTGGATGGAGCAAACATGTTCTATGCTCAACGAGTGTTAGGATGGCACCTCGATTTTGCCCGTGTAATTGAGTACTTTACTCGTGGTAGGCAACTGTACAATGCGTTTTATTATACGGGCGTTCAAGTACCGCCCGACAACAGCCAGCGCGACTTTCTTACCGCTCTACGGCATCTCGGATTTACAATTCGAGAGAAGTCTATCAAGGAAACGCTTGACCAAAGCTCTAACGCCATCATTCGGCGAGCCAACTTAGATATCGAAATTGTGGTCGATATGTTCAACACCGTCACGCGATACGATCTGGCCATCTTAATGAGCGGAGACGGCGACTTCGAGCGTGCCGTCGAGTTGATTCGATCAAAAGGCAAGGAAATCGTGGGAGTCGGAACCCGCGGAATGATCTCCTCTGAATTGGAAAATGCCTGTGACAGGTATGTAAAGTTAGAAGATATTCGAAGTGACGTCGAAAAAATCCGCTAGTACTCGCCGCAGAATGGCCCGATGGCATATCGGGCCCCAATGGTTCGGATTTTCGGCGTTGACGACACTCGGTATAATAAAGAGAATGACGCCGAGGAGGAGTTCGTTCATGCCACGCCGAATATTCGCCATCGCATCTGTCGCGTCAATGTTGTTTGTTGGGTGGCCCCAGGTGGCTAATGCCGCGACGATCCAGACGGCCGCAAGCGATCCTTATGCCATTACCACGTTGCCGGCGTACTATGGCTTCACTAAGACCGTCAAAATCACGAATACAGGCAAAGTGCCCGCCATTGACGTGCAGACAAAAATCGTTCTCTTAGCTCCATCGACACCGTATGCTCACGTCACATTGACAGGATATTCCAAGGAGCCCAACTCCACCCATCGCGACCACTTTGGCAATTTAATTGCCGACTATGATTGGTCCAGTCTCGCCCCCGGGCAGACTAAGACCATTGTGTTACATTATCAAGCGACCTCTTCGGAGGTGTCCTATCGGTTGCCAAAAACCTATGGGGCGTACAATGTGACCTCGCAAACATATCAGCAGTATACGAATCCCAATTTGGATGCGAAAGAAATTGATGCCGACTCCAAGCCTATCGAAGCCCTGGATGCCTCGCTCGTGAAGGGCATTAGTAATCCCTATCTTCGGGCCCAAGCATTATTTGATTGGGTGGCTAAAAACATCCACTATAACTATTCACTAAAAGCGTCAGGTTCAGCCCTTAAGACGCTTCAAACACGGCTTGGCATTTGTAGCGACTTCGCTGATCTCTATGTCTCGATGTTACGCACAGATCACATTCCGGCCCAATTAATTGGTGGGTATGTCACCAATAACGGCGACGGACAAGGCGGATTCCATCAATGGGTAGAATTCTATCTTCCCAAAATAGGATGGATTGTCGCCGATCCCACCTGGGGTCGTTATGGATATTTTGCAGCACTCCAAGATGACTGGCATATCCCGTTGTATGACGGCATTCGACCGGACGTATCCGTCCACTGGCAATATGATGCAGGACAGGGATCTGAACCGTACTTGGCCATTAACTATCACTACAGTTTTGTCACTGAACAAAGTCCTGCCCAGACAAGCCATGTGAAATTACCATTGGTGTCTATCACTCCGCCAGTCCAAAAACGTCCGCCCAGTGTGGCTGTGGCAGAGAGCGATTGGCATCGAATCGTCTCCTTCTTTCATCAGTATTTTTTGCGGCTGCGATTAGCCATTGAGGCTCTTTAACCGGGATATCATACCCACGCATCCCTTTCCCTTCTTAAGGTCAGCGCATACCTAACCCGCATTTCCAATCACTGCCGGGTTGTACCGTGTGGTCTCGAGACACAATAGACCTGGAGGTGAAGGCATGGAGCGAGCTTGGGCATGGTTTCATGATCCATCGATGGTACTACCGCTGGTCAAGGAGTTGGATGGAGACTCTCGGATTTCATTACTGGTACAAGACCCGGAAGACCACCAAGATGTTATGGTGGTGGGCCCGCTAAGTCACGACATGGCTTGCTATCCGTTTTTAGACATTCCCCACCAAATTCGTCGATTTGGGGTGAGAAAAAGTCTCGCCGAACACTATACTCGCGTCCTCTACCATGGTGGTGCCGTCATTTGTGTCGAATTCTCGAGTCAGCGTACCCTGAAGGCGCTGTTACAGACGCATCATGCCCACGACGTTGTCATTTAAGAACAGCTTATCTCTGCATTAATGTGGGTCGAGGAAACGAAATCTCTCGGGTGTCGTCACGAGGGCATGGTATAAATCATGGGATCCTAGCGGCAATGGCGCCATGGCCGATGCCGCTAGCTCGCGCAGTGGAGTCTGCCCTCGATAGTGAGGATTGGGTCGTGCACCGTCAGGGCCAAGATAATATGCCGCCCCTCGGTGCCGTGCCAGTTCATCAAAAATAGGTATAGTGTGGGTTGAACGCACATGCGCCGCCACGAGGACGTCTTGCCCACAATTAGACAGTATGACACCGTATGCGGGTGGTAGAAGAATTCTATCCCCGGGTTTCAGCAACACGCGATAGGTATCGATTAAGCGATCAAAGCTCCCCACCTTTTGCAACACCATCTGGCCCTCACCGTGCATCACCTCAAGCAATGACGGATACGGTATTCGCTGCGGACCGCGTAGGATATGCCCCGGAAAAGACACCCATTCTTCACCCAGTAATCCCGGTAGGATTTCCATAATATGATATCCGAGCTTTATTTGCCCGAAGAGATTTTCATCGCCCTGTCGCACTACATGAAAATATTGCCGAGCAATGACTGCTGGGCCTTCAGAATCGGGGTTTTCTAAAAATGGGCGAACTTGGTCTAAATACCAGACTTGAGAAGATCCGTAGTGGACGTCAGAGGTGAAGCGGACTTGAGATATATCGAGTGGTCCATGTGCTATAACCGTATCCTGGTCCAACCCCAATACCTCCTGACGGATTTATGTGTTATCCTATCACACCGCCTTATCGATAGCGCAACGCGAGCCATCCGCGACGAATTTCTCGCAATATTCCCACCATGATGGCTCCTGCAACTAACATTCCCAGGGAGATTCCTACCAGAATGAAACTTAAATGCAGCCCATCCAGCATCATCCCTCCTGGAGCCCCTTGCAACAGGAAATCGCGGGACGAAAAGGCCGGAATGGTGAACGTGCCCAAAACCGCTTCCACCGGCCGATAGAAAAGCACGGTCATAATGCCGGCATAGACGGCATGGAGAGCACGGGCCACAAAGTATGGCTTCATAGAAATGTCCGTGTCCGCGAGTACTGACGCGACCTGTCCGTGCACCGAAAGACCTGACCAGGCGATGATCCCAGACACTAACACCAACTTCTGAATCAGGGGTGCCGATGCATGCGCCGCGGCAGCGGAACCCAAATCGATTTCAAACAGCCCTTGAATGGCCGCCCCAACCAGATGAGGAGACATGCCGAACATGTGCAAAAGGGCACCAAACGGCACTTCCAGTAGAGTCATGAGTCCAGTGGCCTCGAGAACACGAATCAATACCGCGAAGAGCACCATAAAACTCATAATCATGAATAGCGTCGAAACGGAGTCCGTGATGGCCTCATTTAGCACCTTGCCCATGGGTCGACCATCTTCAATACGCCCACGCATCATAGCATCCATCGCACGACGATGAATCCCGCGAACCACCATACCTTCCCGACGTGGTACGGCTTCTTTTCTTTTATAAAATCGAAAGGTCAGTCCAACCATAATCACCGAGGCATAGTGAGCCATCGCCAACACGGCACCCAATGCCGGCTGACCGAACATTCCCACCGCCACCGCTCCAAAAATGAACAGAGGATCGGCCGAATTGCTAAAGGCCAGCAACCGCTCGCCCTCCGTCTTCGTACAGAGGTCCTGCTTACGAAACTTCGCTGTCAACACCGCATCCATCGGGTAGCCCGCAGCGAGCCCCATTGACAACACAAACGACCCTACGCCGGGCACGTTAAACAATGGACGCATTAAGGGTTCAAACCATACACCGAGATAGTGCACCATCCCCGTCGACAGCAGCACATCCGATAAAATAAAAAATGGGAGCAATGAAGGAAACACCACTTCAAAAAATAACTTTAGTGCACCAACCGTGGCCTGGTAGCCGTGCTCGGAAAAGACAATCAACATAATCGTCAAAAGCAACATCGTAAAACCCGTGATCATCGTCGCTGTGCGACCTGGCTGCTTCTGCTTCTCGTCCATTCGCTCCACCTCAATCTTGGGACTTCCTTTCATGCTATGTCCCAGAAGTGAGGGGTATGACGCGACACGGTGGTCATGGTGCTGATGACACAGCAATGGGGACACGAGGTCAAGGCAACCCATCTGCGAACAATGGCCGGAGGCGGCGCTGCCAACGTCCGACTCTGGGGTTCCGTTGAGAGGGTACGAACGCTCCCGTATGCCGGTGATTCGCTGTGTAAAGTAATTCCGGCGCCGCTTCATTAAGGGGATTGTTGTCAGCCGCTATTGCGGACAGGCATAGAGTGTGCGGGATTTAATCCTTCCGATTCGCGAACGATCCCCATGAGACCTGTGTCGGTCCTCGTTTCGTGCCCTTCGTCGGCGTCCCAAAATATTGCATCCCCCACGCCCACCGGTAGGGCCCTAGGCGTGTCCACTCCGAACCCATCCCTCGCCCGCGACAATAAGGCGCAACTGTCGCACCGTGTTGTGGTAAAAGGCGATGACTCCGTTCGATTCAAGATGCATACAACCGATATGGGGCGGTTTGTCCTTGACACAACAGCACGAACAACGAGTCGCCACGCAGATAGCGACGATTGACGAGTGCCTTCAGATGATCCGCACGAAGATCGGCGTTTACCAACAACACATTGACGACGGTACAGCCGCGCACCTGTGGACCGGAGAGCCTACAGACGCCCTGTAGGGTGTCGTGGGGGCGTAGTTGCAGTTACACGGACCCACCGGGAATGCGAACCACTATGCCGACCGACGAGCCCCAATGGGTTGCCCTCTTTGACGCCAACAATGTGAGCGGTCATGGCCACACTTGTGAGTATACCTACAATGGCCTCCATGGGCCGATATCCTAATTACGCAGAAGATTCCGTTAGGTTGAACCGGCCCTTAAACACCCTAACCTATGACGTCGCACATAGCCCACCGCTATGCCCGAATGTTCGGCGCCGGCCGATGCACCTCTACCAGTCACAGTCGTGACTATCGTGCCCACCAACCGGGGCACGTTGCCGCGCACGATTTCCGTCGTTATAATTGTTATAACAAAGTCAAGGGATGTGACGGGAATGCAAGTCCGCAAAGTGTTTAGGGCTGGCAATAGTTTTGCCGTATCGATTCCTTCGGAATGGGTACGCCAGATGCACCTCGAAGATCAGCCCGTGGAGCTGCTACGAAACGACCGGGGAGAAATTATTGTGAAACCCTTGCAGGGGGCGTCGCCCGATATTACGCCGGACTTCGTGCAGGCCGTCGATAGCTTTATGGCCGAATATGCTGATGTTTTACGGCGATTGGCTGACCGATGAGGTACCTGACCATCCCGGAAGTCCTCTTCATTCACTTCCAAGTGATTGAACGATTCGGTGGCAGGCATGGGGTCTTGAATCTGGGGGGACTCGAATCAGCGGTCGCCCGACCACAGGCGACGATCGAGGGGGACGACCTCTATCCCTCCGTGCTCGAAAAAGCCGCCGTACTCCTGCACTCGTTGGTTCTGAACCACCCGTTTCAAGACGGGAATAAGCGGACCGCCTTTACGGCGTTGGGTTTATTCCTTCATTACAACGGCATGGTGCTTGAGGGCTCAAGCACCGATGCAGAGAAATTCGTCGTAAACGTAGCGGACACGCATGTGGACGTGGAGACGATCGTGGATTGGCTTCAATCTCATGCCCGTTCGATAAACAATTGAAGACCCGCTGGTAGGTATCTCGGATGGCCCACTTCGGGATTTCGCAATACCGGGCCAACTCTACTATCAAGATATTCGTCATCAAAGTGCGCTGATGGCTGGGCTACTGTTGGCTCCGCAAGGATTGGGCTCGCTACTACCACGTACGTTTGTCGGAAAGACCGTTGAGCGGGTCGGCATTCGCAATTGGGTTCTCATCGGCATCGCGGCCGCCGCTTCGGGCAGCATTCTATTTGGACAAATTGGCCCTCACACCTTCGAATGGCTATTGGCTTGCTCGCTAGTTGTGCGCGGAGCGGGACTGACCGCCATTACCATCGCGGTCATGGTTGGCGTCTATCGCGATGTTCCACCTCTCTCCGTCCCCTCGGCCAGTACTATCACCCGAATTATCCAGCAGTTGGGAGGTGCGTTTGGTGCCGCCATCCTCGCAATGATTCTCGCACGTTGCCTGCATTCGATCACGCCAGTCGATGCCGCACGAGCCTATGGAAAGACCATGTGGTGGTCCATTGCTTTCTTAGGCATAACTCTCATCCCTGCCCTGTGGCTCCCCGGAAAACCGCGTCTTCACTAAGTGCACGTTATGTGTGGGTTTCGTGAACATTGGGCCGCAGCCGCCCTTGCGGGAAAGGATATTTCCAATATCAACTATAGTTTGCGCCAGTTAGTCCACATCTCTTTCGGATTAAGCTCGTAGACGCCATTTTCTCGGTACATGAAGTGGTTAATAATAAACTCACGCCGAATGGTGCAATAGTCTTCATGGAATCGCAAGATGTGTTGATTAATCTCGGCTTCGGTATACTTCTCGCCCACCTTCAAACCGTTCAATAGATGCTCAAACACAATGAGTTTGCGCTTGCGCTGAGCAGGAATCTGTTTCAGAGTTCCGTCTGCTAAGAAAAAATTATGCAGAACGGACTCCTCTAAATGGATATCGCGATCCATAGTATTGACCTCCTGGGGGTTTTCGGATTCAAAAAGCGCCTGATATAGGGTTTGTGAATTCCGATCAAAAAATTGCCGATCTAACTCGAAATAGATGGTGTTTTTGTCCCGAGTCTCCTTGACCAAAGCGACTTGGCGCAACTTTGTCATATGATGGGTAATCGTCGGCGCCGATACGCCAAGTTTTTCTGCCAAAGCCTGGCCGTGCAAAGGGCCATCTTTCAGCAAAAACAGCAGTCGAATGCGCGTCGGGTCCGCCAAAGCCTTGTGGAACGCTACGACTTTATCTAGTTGTTGCACGAGCTATCACCTCAGTATTTAACATTTACCTAATTAGCATTATATCTAATTAGATGGCCCTACCGCAACCTTCTCGAAACACATCCTAAAAGCTACAACATTCATCCCTGCCATGATGCCGCGGGGCGTTAGAAGGCTTAGGGCACAAGTTTCGTGTGCGCGAAGGAGCCTTTGAGAAACAATTCCACCTATACAGAATCCCGCCGTTTCCTCTAAGATGGGACCAGACCGTGGCTCAGGGAGAGGACAGGCGGGGAGAATACCCATGTCGGACTTGTTTTCCGCAAAAAATTATCATCTTTTGGTGATTGACGATGACCCCAACATTGTGGAAGTCATGCGTCTCTATCTGCTCAACACCGGATTTCGCGTGACAACCGCGGCCCGTGCAGAGGAGGCTCTTGATGTCATCCGTCGTGGCCCGGTGAACCTGGTTATTTTGGATATCGGCCTACCGGATGTGGATGGCTGGACACTCTGCGAGAGGATTCGGGAAATCGGTGATTTACCTATCCTGATGGTCACCGCCCGGGGCGATAGCGTCGATAAGCTTCGCGGCTTTTCCTTAGGTGCCGACGATTACCTGTCGAAACCGTTTGACCCGAACGAATTAGTGGCTCGTTGCATCGCTCTCATCAAGCGTAGCTATCAATCCCGCAGCCTGCCACCCAAGGCTCACCTGACATTTGGGGGGATCGTCATTGATACCGTAGGCCACGTGGTGACGGTAAGTGGCCAACTTATCGAACTGAGTCGTCGCGAATATCAGCTGCTTCTTATCCTGGCACAAAACCCCAATCGCATCCTCACTCGCAACCAACTCTTAGATTTAATTTGGGGAATCGATTACTCCGGGGAGGACCGAGTGGTCGATGTCACGGTCACCCGTCTACGACGAAAAGTTGGGCTCCTTCCCAATCCTGATTGGGAAATTGACACCGTCCGCGGAATGGGATATCGCCTCAAGGTGGGAAAAACCCCATGATCACACTGTTTCGGCGCATTTTGGCCGTCTATATCGGTGTGCTGGTGCTTGCTTTCGGAAGCCTATCGGTGGCCGTCGATATCGGAGTGAAGCACTTTATTGTGCATCAGCGTGTGCTAACCCTCACACGCGAGGCGGACGTATTAATCCCCTTGGTGGAACACCCCGGCCACACCCATAGCCTCTCTCTTACTAAACGCTTAATCCATCGCGACGAGGTCGTCAACCACTCCAACATGGCCATCATCGCACTGACGTCTCACGGCACTTCGACTCTGCGCCAGTTCCAGCAATACTTCCTGTCCATTCACGATGTTCGGGCGGCTCGCGCCGTGCACCGCATCAGCGAAGGAGATCGCATATCCTTCGTAGGCCGACTTCGCCCGCACGCTCGCGTCGATTCCCTCGTCGTGGGCATTCCTATTCGTCACCGTGGCCACGTCATCGGGCTGTTGTTATTGCACACTCCACTGAGCTATTTGGCGCTGGGGCGGATTGCTCGCATCATTGGACTGATCGCCATCCCCACAGTGCTCCTGTCCATTCTCGCGCTCTATGGGGTGACGCGACGATTTTCCGTACCGCTGCTGTCGGTCACTCGTGCAGCTGATTCCCTAGGCCAGGGCCATTTTCACGAACGCGTGCCGGTAATGAGTCACGATGAGGTAGGACACCTCGCGGAAACCTTCAATCAAATGGCCGATCGGCTGGACATGCTGGAAACACTCCGTCGCGATCTGCTAGCTGCGGTGTCGCATGAGCTGCGCACACCGCTGACATCAGTTCGCGGATTTGTCCAGGGCATGCTCGAGGGGGTCATTCCTGTCGAGGATCACCCCCGCTATTTAGCCACGGCCCATAAAGAATTGGAACGCCTCAACAACATTCTCACCGCCATGTTAGATTTATCTGCCATCGAAAGTGGCCATATGGAGCTATACTTTCACGCCGTACAATGGCAGAGTGCTATCGACGAAGCGTACGATCGGGTGCGCCTGCGCATGGAAGAAAAACATCTTGTATGGCAGGACGTTTCTCGCGTCAAAGACGCGGTCATCTGGGCCGACCAAGACCGATTAACGGATCTCCTCTTTAACCTCTTGGACAATGCGATTCGACACACCCCCGATGGAGGCACGATTACCGTAGAAAGCCATCTTGAGGGTTCTCATCTGGTCTGTATGATCCAAGATACTGGCGAAGGCATCGCGGCAAAAGATCTTCCGCACATATGGGAACGATTCTATAAAAGTGCACCCTCTGACATCTCAGACACGCAGCAGACGGGACTCGGACTCACCATTACTAAGCATCTCGTCGAGCTGATGCATGGTCGCATTGAGGTGGTATCTAACGTTGGACACGGCACCACATTTCGACTTCGCTTTCCCATCGTCACCTCCTCTCTTTAATCGGCATCATGAAATATTGGTGACATACTCGTGTCCCATACTGCCTTTCAAGAGAGAGTCCCTTTCTCTCGGATAACTATCGAGGAGGCAGAAAGATGAAATTACGCATGATCATGGGAACTGCGACGGCGCTTGCCGTAGTGAGCGGTGCATCCGTATTCGCGGCATCACGGACACCGTCCCCCTCAGTGTCTCTGCACGCCCCCACCTTTGCTGGAAAAGACCTGCCCGCGCCCCTTGAAACAGCGCATCCAGCGCCAAAATTCCTCCTGCGCAGGCGAAAATTGCTGCTAAAAGAGGTCGCGAGCACCCTCGCCATCACTCCGGCAACATTACGCTTGGACCTACGCAATGACCAGTCTCTTGCGAGCATCGCACAAGTGCACGGCCTCAACCAAGCCACACTGGCAAGTGACTTGGAAACCACTCTCAAGGCCACGCTGAATGCCAAAGTATCGACCGGCCATGTCAGCGCAGCACGGGCGACTCGTATCGAAGCCGTCGTGAGTCGCCATATCAACACCTGGCTTCAATTACGCGGGAACGTTTGGCTTCACCTCAACCGGCGAGAGCAATTCGTACACCTGGTAAGTCCTGTACTCAAAATGAAACCCCTCACATTACTCACCGACTTGCGTCAGGGCTCCACTATCGCGGCCATCGCCCAACAGCAAGGGATGAGCGAAACCACACTTCAATCCGCTGTGGAAAGTGCCATGCAGTCCCATTTAGCAGAACGCGTTCAGTCGGGAAAGATCTCCAGTAGCCAAGAACAACAAGATCTGGCGCACTTTGATGCTCACGTAAGTCATCGCCTCACCACGCCTTGGATTACAAAGACGACCCGATAGGAGATAGCGCACAGCGTACGACGCTGAAGATCTGGCCTCTCGACATACCCTGTGGTCTCGTCACACCAAATGTCCCTAAGCGCCCTTATGGCCTTGACGGTGCCGCTGGTGGACCCTATCATAGCCCGTAATAGAGTTCCCCGAGGAGGCGATGTGCCCCCATACGCGCTAACTTTAAACAAAAGTGGTGGTTCGTAAAGGATTTTTGTCACGAGTCGCGAAGTAGGACAGGAAGAAAATCCCGTCCTATGGAGATGAACCGACGTGAAGATGAATTCCCATGATGCCCAGACATCGCCGAGGCAGACGACTGACCTAGAGGAACAATGGGCTGTCGTGCTCCATTTCCTCCCCAAAGGGTGGCAAGATGCCGCCTGGACGTGTGGGGCGATTACCCGCTTGCGGGTGATTTCGTCGGCGGAGGTCCTCCTTCGGCTCATCCTCGCCTATGCATGGAATGATTGGTCTTTGCGCACCACGGCGGCCTGGGCACGCCGGAGTGGCTTAGCTGATGTGTCGGACGTTGCGGTCCTCAAACGACTCCGCCACGCGCCCGCGTGGCTCGGTCATTTGTTGGATCAATGGTTTCGGTCGCAAGGAATCGGCACCTCCCTCAAGAGTCGTTTTCGTCTGGTACTAACGGATGGCAGCACCATTCAACGCCCGGGGAGTCACGGTACGACATGGCGCCTTCATGCCCAATGGAACCTGGGCACCGGTCAATGGGAACATGTCGAACTCACCGACGCGCATGGCGGAGAGTCATTGACGCGACTCCATCTGCGGCCGCAGGATGTGGTGTTGGCCGATCGGAATTATGCGAAACCGAATGCGTTGGCCTGGATTGTGGCGCAGAAAGCCCATGTCATCGTCCGATTCGGATGGAATGCGCTTCGATTCCACACGTTGCAGGGCGAACCGTGGTCTGTGCTCGAGGCGGTGCGCCAGTTGCCTGACGCCACCCCGGGTGAATGGTGGGTGCAGATTCCGGGCACGAAAGACCGACCGATGTTGACGGTGCGGATCGTGGCCATGCGCAAATCCGCGCAGGCCGCAGAGAAAGCGCGTCGAAAGGCCCGCAAAGACGCCCGTGACCACGGTTATACGGTCGCTCATGAGACCTTGGAGGCTGCCGATTATGTGTTGATTCTCACCACGCTGTCAGAGACGGCGGCTTCCGCCGCCGAAATTCTCGAATTATATCGGCTGCGCTGGCAGATTGAAATCGCATTTAAACGTTTGAAAAGTTTGCTCCATATTGACGCACTGCGCGCATTCGACCCCGATTTAGCCCAAACGTATCTCTTGGCGAAATTGCTCGGGGCGGTCCTGGTTGATGCTATCCGGACCCACGGTCCGGATTTTTCCCCCTACGGATTTCCCGTCCAAACCGACATCCTGCACCGTGTGGCGTATTTCCCAGCTGATTTGGGAGGACCTGCGGATCATCGTGCAGGGAGCGATAGATCTGGCCAATTGGTGCCTCGCCTCGCGGGCGTGGACGAAAGCACTCCATG